>JAKLZD010000003.1 GCA_024256245.1 Candidatus Methylarchaceae archaeon HK01M | reverse complement strand
CTTCCTGATAGAGAGAATGAATCAAAGATAGGAGATTTTAAAGATAAAGCATAAATACATTTATTTCAATTACCAATTAAAGATTTTTGAAGATTTTTAATAAATGTATTAACTATTACTAAATAATTCTCTCAATTACATATAAAGAAGAGATAGATATTTTACCATACCGATACTTTACATGTAAAATATTAATAGTGTGTCCATCAGTTAGAAAGTCTTTTTAACTTTATCGCGTCTTTTAAATTAAGTGGAATATGAGATGAATGAAATTAAAATTGAAGCTAGTAGAAAGGACCGTGTCATTAAAGATGCTTATGCAAAAATTAGCACTTTAAAAAAGGGAGGTTACGACGTTAAAAAACAATCCACCGACTTAAAGAAATGGCTTGAGGAGCAGGATGAAGTCGAGGAAGTTTCTGTATATGGTGATACAGATATAACTGTAAAATTCAAGGATAAAACCCAAGTAGGAATACTCTTAGACCGCAAGAAAATTTATGGAGGAAGTACCGAAAATAGCGTAAATGTTGATACAAATAAACGTAATCTTTCAAGATATGTTGGCGATCCTTATCCAGTATCTACAAAAGCGGCTGTAATTGACACTCTGCGAGATGATTGGCCACCTGCTTCGACTCCCGACAACATCAACAATTTGCTTGAAGGAGCAGGATATGAGGTAGATTATATTAAAAATGATAATGCAAATCTGCAGTTTTTTACCACTTTCGATGATAACGAATATGGTGTGGTTTTTATTCGATCACATGGAGGCATCATGAATGTAGGTGGTGATGATAAACTGCATATAATGGTAAGGCCTTTCTTTTCAAGTTTTCCTCCTGCTAGCGGATACACCGGTGTTGGAGTTTTTACAGTTGGCACAGATGTTCTCCCTCAAGGATATGCATATACCTACGCCTTTAACAATCAATTCGTACAACAATATATGAATAATAGACACTTCCCTAACAGCCTATTCCATCTGCTGGTTTGCCACGGTGCAGACCCAGTAGCCCAAGATGACATGATAAAATCATTCCTTGATAGAGGAGTTGGATGCTATACTGGATGGACATTAAATGCCTCTTCAACTCATGGTGATCCCGCTGCTGTTCAATTCTTCCAAGTGTTATGCCAATCCTCTGCTAACCCAACAAACACAGTCGCAAATGCAATAGCTCAAATAAACTCAGCAGGCCATACACCAGATCCAGGAACTAGTGCGGTTCTAGTGGCTCATGGATCAAGCGCAATGCAAATCATCAATTGCCAAATTATTAAAGAAATATCTCATATAACAATACGGAACCCAAAAGGCGAAATCGTAGGAAGAGGATTTCACGATATACTTGATGCTGTTGAGTATGGTACAAACCAGATAATTGGTGGTAAATATTCAAAATTACAAATTATACATAACGTTGAACTAAAGAAAATACAATGGTAACATTAGTACATAATCACTTCATCTCTCCCTTATTTTTGGTTGAAATTTTTTTAGCGTAAGAGAATTAGTTATTACGCTTACTGAGCTCATCGCCATAGCAATGGCTGCAAATACAGGGCTCAATAATCCAGAAGCAGCTACTGGAATGAAACCAGTGTTATAGGCAAAGGCCCAGAAAAGGTTCTGCTTGATCTTGCTCATCGTCTTCTTGCTAAGCTGTATCGAAGAAACTACATCACGTAGATCGTCCTTGATAAGCACTATTCCTCCGGTCTCAACGGCCACATCAGTTCCGCTTCCAAGTGCGATTCCTATATCTGCTTGTGCGAGGGCTGGGGCATCGTTTATTCCATCTCCAACCATAGCTACAATTTTGCCTTCTTTTTGGAGACTCTTGATAACCGAGGCTTTTTGGTCAGGTAATACTTCAGATATTATTTTATCGATCCCTATTTGTTGGGCTATTGCATTCGCAGTCCTCTGATTATCACCAGTCAGCATAATCAATTCTAAACCCATCTCTCTTAAATCATCTAAAGCTTCTTTTGCGTTCTCTTTAATTGTATCGGCCACAGCTATCATACCGGCAAGGCTTCCATTGAGAGCAAGGAGAATGGCCGTCTTCCCTTCATTTTCCAGTTTCATAATCTTTTTTTCGTTATCTTCTAAAGAGATTTTGTTATCAAACATCAACTTCCTATTTCCGATTAAAATCTCTTTATTAGAGTGACTTCCCTTTACACCGTGACCTGGAACTGCTTCAAAGTGGGATGGATCAGGGATATCAAGTCCCATTTCTTCAGCTCTTCTTATTATGGCTTCTCCAAGTGGATGTTCAGAACCCTTTTCAGCGATCGCAGCAAATCTTAGAATATCACTATCATTCGTATTCGAGACTGCCATTATATCGGTCACCGAAGGAATACCTTTCGTTAGAGTGCCAGTCTTGTCAAATACTATTGTTTGTAGTTTGTAGGCTTTTTCAAGATACTCCCCACCCTTTATCAATATTCCATTTTCTGCTCCCTTCCCTGTTCCTACTATTATGGCCGCAGGTGTTGCAAGTCCCAATGCACAGGGGCAAGCGATTATCAGAACTGCTACAAGAGCGGTGAAGCCTTGGATGAAGTTCCCAGCTAATAAGAGCCAAGTTATGAAGGCGCCGAGAGCTATCAAGACAACCGCAGGCACGAAGTAGCCAGATACCCTATCCGCCAAACGTTCTATCGGAGCTCGAGCCGCAGACGCTTCCTCAACAAGCTTTACGATCAGAGCGAGCGTTGTATCAGATCCTACCTTTGTTGCTTTGATCTTCAATAGGCCACTTTTATTTATAGTAGCACCTATAGCTTCATCGCCTACTTTTTTCTCAACTGGAATGCTTTCGCCAGTTATCATCTTCTCATCTACACTTGAATGCCCCTCTATTACAATGCCGTCAACAGGGATCTTCTCGCCGGGCCTGACTACAACGATTTCATCAACACTAACCTCCTCGACGGGGACTTCAGTCTCCTTTCCTTCTTTTATTACTCTAGCCATTCTTGGCTGCAGATCAAGGAGCTTTCTCACCGCATCTGTCGCCCTTCTTTGCATCGTATGTTCGAGTAGTTTCCCTAAGAGTATGAAGCCTATAATCAGAGCAGCAGTCTCAAAATAAACTACTCTGGCATTTGGAGGAACCCAATCCGGGAAGAATGTAACAATAGTGCTGTACCCCCATGCTGCGGATGTTCCAATGGCTATCAGTGTATCCATATTAGCTGAGCGAGATTTGATAGCGTGAAAGAAGCCGCGGTAGAACCTCATCCCGGCAATAAACTGGACTGGAGTTGCAAGAAGAAATAGCCAGACATCTAACTTTATAAAGCTAGGAAGCAAGGCTAATAAGCCTTGGAGACCCACAAGGTCAGCAATGCTAAAGAGAAAAAGAGGAATTCCAAGGATAAAGCTCAACGCTGTCATGCGCTTAAGATTCTTTACTTCAATTTCAGGTCTAAGGAAGGTCTGCAGGCATGCATTGCTACAAAAATAGTATTCTGTTCCACGAACTTTGGCCTTTAAAGCATTGGGGTCTTCACGAACGAACATTCCACAGACAGGATCTTTAGGCATTATTTTTCCCTCCTAGATTCTTCAGTGGTTTTTGGTCTCCAGCTTATGGGAAGGACTCCACCTGTAATGCCTAGAATAGCACTGACAAAGAAGCCACCCATATTTAGGAAGCTGATTATCGGGATCAATATTATCGTGCCCAAAGCTGTATGCTCAACTGGTTAGCCTATACCTAACATTAAAATAATTTCCCCAATTTTCGAACCAAGAAGTGGCAGAGCGCCTGAAACTTTCCCAGGAAGCGGTCCTTAACGTAAAAAACACATCTCAAGTGCTATCTAGCACGCGCTATGAGAGTTGGTCAAGCTCGACCTCTATGGCCACTTCGTTCCTGCGCATGAACCACGGCGTATAGGGCCCACTGTAGCGCATAGCAAAAACACTGCCCTTAGTTTTCACTTCTGCCTTCGCCAGCTCATCCAGTAGTTCCTTAGATCTTGAATTAAAAATCGATTCCGACCAACGGCCAGAGAATTGTAGAGCTGCTACAAACCTCCCCGGAACCTCCAAAATCTTAACACGCTCATCAATCGGGTCGGGCGTTGTTTCGAGTGTAAAAGCTTCAGGCATTACGAAGGCTATAGAGCCAGTATCTGATAAGACAGGAGCGGTCATCTCAATCCGTTCTGAAAGAACAGGTGCAGTCATATCCACCCTAGTCTTCTGTCTGTTATTACCTGTGATAAATTGAAAAAGAATACTAAATCCTCTGTCACCGAAACCATCTACCCTAGCGATGACTAAGCTTTTATAGCGCCTGATTTCGACTTTTTCTAACTTCCTAATGACTTCATACTTTACTTTCTTAACCATAATCGTCTAGAAGAGACTGTGTGTATATATATCCTCTCGTTTCCTAGTCAGATTCTATTACTAGATATTCACCTAGATCATGAGCCAATGCAGGAGTAAGAAATACAGAGGTCAAAATTATCATCAGGGTCAATGTGAATGGCTTTAGAAGACGAGTATGATTCATATTTTTTCAACGAGGTGTTTGATTACTGGTATTTATAGTATATCTCGATTATTATGACATCTGGATACTAGTTATTTATTACCTGAAGCCACTCTTGAGCCTCTTTAATAACTCGCCTTTCTCTTTATATTTGAATTTATCTTACCAATCTTGTTTTTTATCCCAAAACTTTAGCCATTTATCCATAAATGATGTTTTATCCAACCTCTATGCCTATCAGAATTGAAGCCGCCCTACCGACTAGGAAGGTTGCTCCGGCGGACCCAAGTCCTATAATTATCATCTCCAACATCTTCCTCTTTACAGGAAGGTTCGCTGATATGGCTATTATAAGCCCTGTGAAAGCCAAAGCTGCACCTGCGAGTAACAGTGATGATACCATGGCTATGGTGATCTGTAGGCCCAGAAAATAGGGTAATAATGAGACTAAAGCGCCGAAGATATAAGATAAGCCGGTATACAACCCTCCTTTTAAGGGATTTTCCAGAGTCTCCTCTCTAATATCATACTCCTCCTCAGCTATAACCCTTGATAATAGCCTAGGTTCCTTAGCTGCTTCATCAGCTAAAGCTTCAGAGACGCTTTGACTATAGCCTTTCTTCTTCATATAGCCGGCTATTCTATCTCTGAAAACGTGGGCTACATGCTGGGCTGCGTTCCTTATCCTATAGAGAGCTCCCTCATGAACCTGTCTCTGAGCTTTAATGCTGGCAAAAGTGCCTATGCCCATAGATAAGGCTCCTGCTACGCCGATTATGAGTCCGCCCAGAGCTACGAAGAAGGGGTTACTAGATAACCCAACTAAACCGGCTGTAACAGAAAGAATTTGGACTAAGCCACCATTCATACCTCTAACAGCATCTTTAACATGGGAAAGAAACTCTTCAAATCTGGACTCTTCTTGGACGAACTCTTGTTCATGGAAAAGTTCATCCTCTAAGATCTTTTTCAGCTCTCTTCTTTTGTAATCGTCTAACTCTTGGCTTTCAAGCATCCTAGAGTAAAACTCGATGGCGTTTATTTCACCCTTCTCAAGTATGCCTAGAGAAAGACCTAGACCAAGGAGCCTCATCAAGACAGGGTATAAAGCTACCTTCCACCTACTCGGCTTAAGCGATGGTGTAAAGCCTCTCTTCTCAAGGAACTTCTGCCAGAACTCAGCGTGTTTAATCTCCATCTCAGCTATCATAATAAGCTTCAATCTTATGGCTTCACCGCTATACAGCTTCGCCAATCTCTTGTATATATTGGAGGCGAAGATTTCATCATCTAAGGCTACCTTAGCCAACTCAGCAATCAAATCTTGAGTCATAATCATATAACCTTGCTTATTTGTTATAAAAAATAAAATCATCTTTTCTATTTTAAACTCTTTGGATTTAATTATCCGTTTTAAATATCCAATTCCTTAAGATATCTTAACAATAATCTATTCAGTTGCTCAAGAGAGCGCGTGGGTAGTATTGGATTTGGCTGGTTGATAACACGCTAACGGGGACAAGAGAAGGAAGCTGAAGAATTAATCGTCTTTTTTCTATCAGTTAAAGGGCAAAAAATAGGGTGAAGCCGCCGATCTTATACCATGCTCCGGTAGGGTGAGAGACTCTTAACCTGTCGATTTTAAAGGATTAATAATCCTTATTGAAAAATATATCATTATAAATGCACTTATACGTACACAAAAGTCTTAAATAAAACATAATTAAAATATTGGTGAGGTAGAAGAGCATGGGTGACTTATTTTGGCTACAAGCAACCTAACAATAGTTCGCCTAAATTTAAGTTAAATTTTAAACCCTTTCCCTACATCCCACCCATTGATGTATTTACGAAGATGTGTAGTCAATTCGATACAGCCTATATCTTAGAGTCGGTCACAGGACCTAAGAAGTTAGCTCAGTACTCCTTTATCGGTTTCAAACCTAGGATAATAGTAAAGATGAAGGAGAAGGAATTAGAGGTAAAGGATAACATAGAGGGGCACGTAGAAAGGAAGGATGAGGTAGACCCATTACAAGTCATAAAGATGATACAAGGGCGCTCTATCTCTTATGAGAAGTGGCCCAGATTGGTTGGGGGGGCTATAGGCTATGTGTCCTATGATGCTATAACATATTGGGAAAAGATAAAATCTTTGAAAGATGAATTAGATTTTCCTTACATAGAGTTTGGTATCTTCGACGATGGCATAGTATTCGACCACATAAACAGACAGGCCTTCTACTATTTCAGGGAAGAAGATCGCATCGATCATATAGAACAAGCTCTAGAAGAGCCTACATATATCGATGGTCTATCCTATTCGAAGCCCAAGGTGAATATGAGTTTTGACTCCTTTTATGAAAAAGTGATGAGAATAAAAGATTATATATCTTCTGGAGATATCTTTCAAACCGTTTTATCGAAGCGATATGAGTTCAATATAAAAGGAGACCTTATTTGCTTTTATAGATCTTTAAGGCATATAAATCCTTCGCCCTACATGTACTTCTTAAAAATGGGAGATAGACAGATCGTTGGATCTAGCCCAGAGATGCTCGTCAGAGTAGAAAATGATATAGTTGAGACATTTCCTATAGCTGGTACAAGACCTAGGTTAGATGATAACATTATGAACGATGCAATGCAGAAAGAACTTCTTCTCGATCCAAAGGAATGTGCAGAGCATGTAATGTTGGTAGACCTAGCAAGGAACGATTTAGGTAAGGTATGTGAGTTTGGGAGTGTCTGTGTGCCGGAGTTCATGGAGGTACATCAATATAGCCATGTTCATCATATAGTTTCAAGAGTCTTAGGAAAATTGAGAAGGGATAAAGATGCCTTTGATACATTTAAAGGAGTATTTCCAGCAGGCACAGTAACCGGAGCGCCAAAGATAAGAGCGATGGAGATCTTAGATGAATTGGAGCCTTCAAGGAGAGGACCATACGCAGGAGCCCTAGGTTACTTCTCTTACAACGGTAATGCAGATTTCGCCATAACTATCAGGACCTTAGTATCAGATGCTGGTAAGGCGTACATTCAAGTTGGAGCAGGTATAGTAGCAGATTCCAATCCATCAAGAGAGTGGGAAGAAACCGAGCATAAAGCAGGGGCTTTGATGAAGGCCTTGGAGATTTCGGGGAGGGTAGATCAATGAAGATTCTTATAATCGACAATTACGATTCCTTCGTCTATAACTTGGTTCAATACGTAGGTGAGCTAGGTTGCAAGCCTCTAGTTTATAGAAATGATCAGATAAACTCTGAAAAGGTAGGGCGCCTCAAACTAGATGGTATAATAATCTCCCCTGGTCCTGGAACTCCTGAAGATGAAAAGTACTTTGGCAACTGTTCATCGATAATAAGGCAGATTGGTTATAAAATCCCCATCTTAGGTGTATGCTTGGGGCATCAAGGGATAATTCATACATTTGGAGGGAGAATCATTCGTGCCAACAAGATAATGCATGGTAAGACGAGTTTGATCAAACACGATGGAGAAGGAGTTTTTAGGGGCATAGAGAATCCATTTAGAGCAACTCGCTATCATTCACTCGTTGGCGATAGATCGGCTCTTCCTTCTTGCCTTAAAGTAACCGCTGAATCTCTAGATGATGGAGAGATAATGGGGGTTAGGCACAGATCATACCCTATCGAGGGGCTACAGTTCCACCCAGAATCTATCATCACCGAGAATGGTAAGAAGATAATTAAAAACTTCCTAAATAGTGATTGAGCATGATAAAGGAAGGGATTCAAAATCTTGTAGAGGGTAAAGATCTGAGCTACTTAGAAGCTCAAGCTATAATGAAAGAGCTCATGTCAGGCAATGCAACCGATGCCCAGATAGCCTCCTTCTTGACAGCTTTAAGGATGAAAGGTGAGAGTATTGAAGAGATTTCAGCCTTTGCAAAGGTTATGAGAGATTTCTGCTTTCAGATACATCCTAATGTAAAGGGGCGCATTGTAGATGTAGTTGGCACAGGTGGGGACCAAATCAAATCTTTCAATATCAGTACAACATCAGCCTTTGTGGTTGCTGGTGCAGGGATAACTGTAGCTAAACATGGCAACCGTTCATTCACAAGCAAATGTGGTAGCGCAGATGTTCTTGAGAAGCTAGGCTATAACCTAAACACAGACCCCAATATAGTTGAGAAGGCGATTGAGGAGATAGGGATAGGTTTCATGTTCGCCCCAAGATTTCATCCTGCTATGAAGCATGCTTTAATGCCAAGGAGGGAGATGGGGATCAGAACCGTTTTCAACATCTTGGGCCCCATCACTAACCCAGCAGATGCGAAGGGAAGCTTGCTAGGCGTGTATGACAAGTCTCTAACAAGAACCATGGCATTTGTGCTGAAGAATCTTGGTAGTGAAGAGGCGATGGTGGTACACGGCTTGGACGGCTTGGATGAGATCTCTACTATAGGTATGACCGAGATAGCATGGTTAAAAGAAGGTGAAGTAAGGATCATGGACGCCTCTCCTAAAGATTTTGGTATCAGATTAGCAGAGCCAGATGAAATCTCAGGATCTAGCCCTGATGAGAGCGCCGAGATCGTCTTTAGAATCCTTAAAGGACTCTATGTAGATGGAGACCCAAGAATGGATATAGTTCGGGTAAATGCAGCCGCTGGAATAATAGTTAGTGGATTCGTCGATAGGTTCGATGAAGCGATGGAGTTGGCTAGTGAATCCATCAAGAGCGGTGCTACCTATGGCAAGCTTAAAGGCATGATCAAGTTCTGTGATGGAAACATGAAAAAGCTTGAGGAGTTGGAAACCAAGTATGGCTGACTTTCTAGATTATCTGGTTAAAGAAGTAAAGAAAACGATCGAAGAGGGCTATTATGATTTTCGATTCGATGGAAGGAAAGTCCAAGGGAGCTTAAGGGATGCCATCATTATGTGTAAGAGGGCACCCATAATTGCTGAGATTAAGCCAGCTTCCCCAAAAAAGGGCATACTAAGGGAGAAGATGGATGCAAGAGAGTTGGCACTCTCCATGGAGAGAGGAGGTGCAGTGGGCATATCTGTACTTACTGAGCCAAGACACTTCATGGGTTCGTTAGAAATTTTTGCCATGATCAGAAAAGCATTGAAGTTACCGATTCTGATGAAGGATTTTATAATCAGTCCAGTCCAGATAGAAGCTGCTGAGAGAATAGGTGCAAATGCCATCCTTTTGATAAAGTCGGTATTTGACCGCAGATCGAGTGAAAGAAGTTTAAAAAAGATGATCGAGATAGCCAGGTCAAAAGGTATCGAAGTTCTACTCGAAGTTCATAATGAAGCCGAGTTTCTATCATCCCTCCAAACCGAAGCCGACATGATAGGGATAAACAATAGAGACCTATCGAATTTGAGCGTTAGTTTTGAAGTTACAAAAGAAATCTTGAGCAAGATAGGGGATGGAGGGCGGATAATCATTAGCGAGAGCGGGATCGCCACCCCTGATGATGTAAGGTTTCTAAAAAGTTTAGGCTCACATGCCTTTCTTATTGGAACAGCCCTTATGACTGCTGATGATGTTGAGGGGAAGGTTCGTGAATTTGTGGAGGCTATATGAGATGGTAAGAGTGAAGGTATGTGGTATAACAAACGAAAGAGACCTTGAAGATGCGGTATCTGCTGGAACAGATGCAGTAGGCTTCATCGTAGATGTGAGATCATCACCAAGAAGTATAAGTATAGATAGAGCAAGAGAGTTGATGAAGAAGGTCCCGATATTCGTAAGCAGGATAGCTGTAACTGTTTTAGAAGATCTGGACCGACTTATCACAATAGAGAATGAATTAAAACCTGAATATATTCAGATACACGGTAATCGTGGTCATTCACGTGAAGTTTTAAACAATGCACGTTTGATAAAGGCTATAGCCCTAAAATCGACCAGATCGATGAAAGACATCTTAGATAATTTAGAAGATTTTGATGCTATCCTTATCGACTCTTACATTGAAGGTAAGCATGGTGGTACGGGAATAGTCAACGATTTTGAAATATGCAAAAAGGTTAGGGAAACGATATACCCCAAGCCCTTGATATTGGCTGGAGGGCTGAATCCAGATAACGTGGAGGAAGCTGTACGAATAGTCAAACCTTTCGCAGTAGATGTGTGTAGTGGGGTCGAATCATCTCCAGGTATCAAGGATCGTAAGAAACTCTTCGATTTTGTAGGTAATGCTAAGAGGGTTATAGTTTGAAAGATTTTACTAATAATCCCTTGGATGGGAAGTATGGGAAGTACGGGGGGCGATTCGTCCCAGAAACGTTGATGAGTGCAATTCTTGAGCTTGAGAAGGCTTATTCGAGGCTAAAGAACAAGCCAGACTTCAAAGAAGAGCTCGAATATTATCTTTCAGATTATGCTGGTAGACCAACCCCACTATATTTCGCTAAAAACCTGACAGAGAAGGTGGGCGGTGCAAAGATCTATCTCAAGAGGGAAGATCTACTACATGGAGGAGCCCATAAGATAAACAACACAATGGGTCAAGCCCTTATGGCGAAAAAGATGAACAAGACAAGGGTTATAGCAGAGACGGGTGCGGGGCAACATGGTGTGGCCACTGCGATGGCGTGTGCAGTTCTTGGGTTGAAAGCCGAAATCTATATGGGTGAAGAAGATATTGAACGCCAAAAGTTGAACGTCTTTCGCATGAACCTATTGAATGCCAAGGTTCATCCAGTCGAGTCTGGATCGATGACATTGAAGGATTCGATAAACGAGGCTCTTAGAGATTGGGTAACAAATATTCAAAATACATATTATCTTATTGGTTCTGTTGTTGGACCCCACCCTTATCCTATGATGGTTAGGGACTTTCAGAGTGTAATAGGAAGAGAGATAAAAGCACAGATAATGAAGAAAGAGAACAGGCTACCAGATTCCTTGGTTGCTTGTGTAGGAGGAGGAAGCAATGCGATAGGCACTTTCTACCCCTTCTTAAATGATCCCTCTGTTAAGCTATATGGTGTTGAGGCAGCAGGTCATGGAATAGAGTCAGGGAAGCATGCCGCCTCTCTTTGCGCTGGTTATGAAGGAGTTTTACATGGGATGCTCACTTACTTCCTTCAAGATGAATATGGTCAGATATACACAACACATAGTATATCGGCTGGGCTCGATTATCCTGGAGTTGGACCTGAGCATTCTTTCTTAAAAGCTAAACGAAGAGCAGAGTACAAGAGCGTGACGGACGATAAAGCTGTAGAAGCCTTCATCGAGTTGTCAAAGACTGAAGGTATAGTCCCTGCTTTGGAACCATCTCATTCCCTAGCCTTTGCTATAGAGCTAGCTGGAACCATGAAGAAGGATGATCTGATCGTCTTAACTCTATCTGGTCGTGGAGACAAAGATGTCCAAGTTGTAGCAGACTATCTCAAAGTGAAGGTCTAATGAGCATAGAAAAGTCCTTTAAGAGACTTAAGAAAGAGGGCAATGGCGCCCTCATCAGTTATATAATGGGTGGCGACCCCCAACCAGAACTCACGCCAAGGATCGCTGGCGCCCTAGTGGAGGGTGGTACAGACATTTTAGAACTGGGGATACCCTTCTCCGATCCTATAGCAGACGGTCCAACAATACAAGAGGCGAACCAAAGGGCACTAAGTTCTGGAACAACCCCTCTAAAAGTTCTGGAGTTAGCCACCCATATCAAAGACGATCATGATATTCCACTCATCATCCTTACCTATTATAATCCGATCTTCAGGATAGGGGTGAAGAAATTCTTTGATATGGCAAAAAAGAGCAAAGTCGATGGGGTGATAGTCCCAGATCTGCCAGTTGAGGAGGCACAAGATTATAAGCTCATAGCCGATACGTATGGTCTAGATACGATCTTTCTTGCCTCACCTTCAACCACCATTGACCGATTAGAGAAGATAATAAGATACACTTCAGGTTTCCTCTACCTCGTATCAATCTTTGGAGTGACTGGCGCTAGAGAAAAGCTTCAACAATCGACAATCTATATCGTAAAGAAATTACTCCCATATACTGCGGGGAAGGTACCTCTTGCGGTAGGTTTTGGTATCTCTCAACCTTATCACATCAAGAGTATCATAGAAGCAGGGGCTGATGGAGCCATAGTTGGTAGTGCCTTTGTAGAGATGATCAAGAGAAGCAGATATGATGTGAATACTATCTTGAATAGAATCAGAAGATATACAAGTGAATTAAAAAGAGCTACAATATTAAATCGTAAATAAAGATTTTTGCTTTAAAAATGCGATTAAAACAAGAACGAGACGAGTGATTATAAGTCTCCCACCCTACTGAGGCAGGGGACGAAGTTTCTACACCCTATTTTTTGCTATCAATGAGATCTCTTTCGATAAATCCTCAAAACAACAATTTTATTGGCTTCTGTTAACTTGCCACTCTTGTCCCCGTTCGTAGTGTCAGGATTTTCAGTTTTTGAAATTGCTAACAATTCCATTAATCAATCCTACCAAAACGCCGAATACCTTACCTATCTCTTCCTGGGTGCACCCCTTCATGAAATTACCAGTCAAGGTTTAAATTATCGGTTTTGCCCGCGTAAAAACACATAAGAATAAAATAGTTTGGTTAAGCGGGTGAAACTAGCTGCTATGTCAAGTGTCGAGACGAATGGATTGACAAGAAGATTCGGATCTTTTATGGCGGTAGACCACTTAAGCTTTGAAGTTAAAGAAGGTGAAGTCTTTGGACTATTGGGTCCAAACGGCGCCGGCAAAACAACAACTGTACGCATGCTTGCGTGCCTTATTTCGTCTTCGGAAGGTTCAGCTAGTGTAGGTGGATACGACATAGGTCGGGATTCGCTTAAAGTTAGACAAATAGTAGGAATTCTTACCGAGAACCCAAGCCTTTACGAGAGGCTGACGGCCTATGAAAACATGGATTTTTTCGCAGAAGCTTATGGTCTCTCCGATGTACAAGAGAAAAGGAATAGAATCAGGGAGTTGCTTGAGTTTTTCGAGCTATATGAGAGGAGAAACAACAAGGTGGCAACATTTTCGAAAGGTATGAAACAGAAGCTTGCAATTGCTCGGGCACTTGTGCACCAGCCTCCCATTTTGTTCTTGGATGAGCCAACGGCAGGTCTTGACCCAGAGTCGTCCAAGGTAATCAGAGATCTTATAGAAAGGCTTAGTCAGCGTGAGAAACATACAATTCTACTTTGCACACACCACCTTGAAGACGCGGAAAAATTGTGCAATAGAGTGATGATCATTAATAGGGGCAAGAGCGTTATTGTGGGAAGCCCTGATGAACTTCGTGACAAAATAGCAGGTCAACCAGTTCTCCAAGTTATCCTAAAGAATTTGAATCAGAAAATTATTGAAGCCATAAAAGACGTCAAGCAGGTCAAGGAAGTTGATGTTGACAATTCTGCATCCAGATTGATAATAACCTTGGATGACGTAAAGTCAGTCACTCCAGAAGTGGTCAGAAGCATCGTTTATGCTGGCGGCATGGTTCTCTCAGTAAACACTCTTCGCCCATCCCTTGAGGAAGCTTATCTAAAGCTGGTTAAGGAGGAATGAGGTTGAGGATCAAGAAAGCCATGTTGGTCTTCAGAAAAGATTGGCGCGAAATTAAAAGAAACTGGCAAGTCATCTTACCGATAATAGTAGTGCCAATCATGATTTCCGTGTTCCTCCCAATACTCCTCACGGCAATTCCTAGCCTAGCTACTACACCGGGAACACCCTTAAGCGGTTTCGAAGCAATGATACAAAACTTGCCCAACCATGTACAAGAGCAACTCGCAGGGATGACAGAACAACAAGTCATGATCTACATAATGGCGCTTTACTTCTTCGCTCCATTCTTCCTAATAATTCCTCTGATGGCGTCAAGTGTAATCGCCTCAGACAGCTTCGCTGGGGAGAAGGAAAGGAAAACAATCGAAGCCCTCCTAGCCACACCAATATCGGATGGCGAACTATTCTTGGGAAAAATGCTGGTCTCCTTTATCCCATCCATGATTGTGACAAGCATCTCTTTCTTGGTATATTCAACGGTGTTCGATCTGCTGTCTTTTAGCATCTTCAACGGTACATTGTTACTTCCTAACCTCGATTGGTTTCTGCTCATTTTTGGTTTAGCTCCAACCGTAGCCCTCGCAAGCATAGGTTTAACAGTTATGATCTCCGCAAAAGTGAAAGGCTTCAAAGAGGCTCAACAAATAAGCGTTATTCTACTAATTCCCATACTCGCACTAGTATTCGGGCAAGCCACTGGCGCAATAATCTTTGGACCCATAGTGATCACAGCGCTTATTGGTTTATTTGTAATCATAGATTTAGCTATATTCAGAACAGGAGTAAAACTGTTTAAAAGAGAAGAAATCCTATCAAAGATAGCATAGTCCAGGCCCTACTTCGCCCGCGCCGTAATACTCATATCTATTTAAAACGCTTTATTGACTTCACGCAAGACCACATAAGTTCCCTGGTTGAAATCAACCCATTTCCCTCAACCAGCAGTTTTATTTCTTCAGCCGCATTTAATTACTAAGCAATGTCAAACATAGAAATAGACAAAATCAACAACTTCGTTATCCAAAAACAACATTTGACTGACGAAACAAAAGGCGATAGCCTAGTCTCAACAGTCAAAGACATCGGTGGTCTACATTCTACCAGCCCTACAACACCCTATCTCTCATTGTTCGCAAGAATGAAGAAATTTGAAAGAACCGATCTAGAAAACGAACTCTACAAAAAGAAAACGCTCGGAAAAATCAGATATGTAAGAACAACAGTACACATTCTCCCCAAAGACTTCATTTCAACAGCATTCGCAGCAACAAAAGCAACAACTGAACCTAAATCTGTAGCATACTCCAAATTCCTAGGAGTAAGCGAAAAACAATACAAAGACACTTCTCAAAGAATAGTCTCACTCCTGAAGATAAAAGGCGGAAAAACTGTCAAGCAAATAAAAGAGCAGCTTCACACAACGCTAAACGTTTCGCCTATCGTAAACCTAATGTGTGATCAAGGGATTCTAATTCGAGGCGCGCCAGAGAAAGGCTGGAAAAGCAACCTCCACACTTACCATCTGCTTAGCGAGTATTTCCCCAACATAAAACTTGATGAACTCAATGAAGAAGAAGCTAAGAGAAAAGTTGTAGAAAAATACATTTCTTGCTTCGGGCCTGTCACAGAAATCGACATCTCGTGGTGGACCAGCTTCACCAAGAGCCAAATCAAACAAATACTTAATGAATTGAATGACAAAGTAATCCAAATAACAGACTCAGCGTCTGGAATTTATATAATGCTATCTGAACAGGTTAATACGCTGATTTCTGCAAACCAAATAAAAGAAGATACAGTGAACTTGCTTCCTGGGCTAGATCCGTATGTTATGGGATACAAAGAGCGTGACCGATATCTGGATTCGAAAAACTATAATTATATTTTTGATTCCGCAGGAAATGCTGCATCAACGATTTTGCTTAACGGAAAAATTGTTGGTATATGGGATGCTTACGAGAAACCAAACAATATAATCAAACTGTTCTTGTTTGAAGACATAAAGAACAAAGTTCTAGAACAGATTCGTTTAAGTGCAAAAAGAGTTGGAAAGTTCATGTTGGCAAAAGAAGCCCAAATCAAAGAGTGTGACTCAATGACGCCTCTTACACGCAGAACCGCTGGCGGAGTCATGACTCCACTCAAAGATAGTTAGTAAAGAGGAGGAGCCGAATTGTACTGCTGGAAATCCTTCTTGAAAGCTGACGCAACAGGTTGGTTGCTTGAAGACAACAATCCCTCAGTGCGCTATTTCACTTTGATTGAAGTCTTGGACCAAAACGAAAACAATTCTGCAGTTAGGGCTGCAAAACAAAACATAATGAAGATAGGAGTAGTTCCCAAAATTCTGGCTAAACAGAATGTCGAGGGTTACTGGGATAATCCTCGCAATTTCTATGCTGCAAAATATAAGGGAACAGTTTG
This sequence comes from Candidatus Methylarchaceae archaeon HK01M, assembly GCA_024256245.1. Classification (GTDB taxonomy): domain Archaea; phylum Thermoproteota; class Nitrososphaeria; order Nitrososphaerales; family JACAEJ01; genus HK02M2. The sequence goes on along the minus strand of JAKLZD010000003.1, from coordinate 1,024 downwards.
GCAACTCCTGATTTTGGCCGAACTTGGGGCAGACGGAGAAGATGAACGCATCAAACGTGCATGCGAGTTCATCCTTGAAAACTCACAAGACCCTGAAAGTAACGGGTTCTCAATGAATACAAGCATCAAGAAAGGCGGAGGCAGACACAGCGAAGTACTGCCTTGCTTAACTGGAAACATAATTTGGAGTTTAATCAGATTCGGATACATGGAAGACGAGAGGGTTCAAAAAGGAATAAACTGGATTACCAGATACCAAAGATTTGATGATGGAATAAATGAGCCAGCGAAAGGGTGGCCTTACGACAGACTAAAAGCGTGTTTTGGGAAGCATACATGCCATATGGGTGCGGTCAAAGCGTTGAAAGCCTTTGCCGAAATCCCAACAGGATACAGATCCAGACAGGTGAAAGAAACAATCAAAAAAGGAGTAGAGTATATTCTTAAACATCATATTCACAAGAGAAGCCACGACTTGCGCCAAATTTCCAAACCTAGTTGGTTGCGCTTCGGTTTTCCGCTAATGTATCAGACAGATGCTCTAGAAATACTAGGAATACTAACCAAGCTAGGTTATAGAGACAGCCGAATGCAAGAAGCAATAGACTTGGTGGTCTCAAAGCAAGATGCCAAAGGCAAATGGAATCTAGAAAATACTTTCAATGGGCGTTTTCAAATAAACATAGAAAAGAAAGGCGAACCTAGTAAATGGATCACGCTTAGGGCTCTAAATGTGCTAAAACGGTTTTACGACTGATATTGATGATCTTATCCTTCTTTGGAATTAAAGCTGGCTAACTATTTGGAAGTCGCACATCTGAACTAATATGATATATATTTGTATTCGTATAGCTGCCTATTCTTCTGATTCTAAGTCTATTGGTTTGGTACCTTCAATGAAAATCCATTCTATTGGGACTAGAGCAGCTACTGCAAGTTCCTTCAAAAGGTAAAAGAGATAGCAAGTTCGGTTATGAGCATAAAAATTCATGGGTTCAAACCAAAGAAAATCAGTTATAAATTT
>JAKLZD010000055.1 GCA_024256245.1 Candidatus Methylarchaceae archaeon HK01M | reverse complement strand
TGAAGCCTTTTCATTCAGAAGTAGCAGTTTTATAAAAGGTATAGTTACTGTTGGTATTTCGACTCCTTCGACAATCTTAAGGTCAGTCAGTTCTTTTAGTGTCCACCTTCTAATAGAGGAAGCCAGTTCAAAGTGCTTTTCTACTGCCTTCCTAAAAACATCTCTGCCCCTATCCGTTATATGGTATACCTTCTTCTCTTCATGTTCCCATTCCCCTTTTATGAGATTTATCTTTTCGAGTTCTTTAAGTGCAGGGTATATGGCTCCTGCTGTTGGAGTGATGATACCCAATGTAAGTTCATTTATACGTTTCATAAGTTGATATCCATGTGATTGGCCTTTGATTAAGGTGAACAATATTGCAAGTTTTAAATAACCCTTCTTCATCTGACTCCTCCAAAAGTAGGCTATCTCTTCTGTTGTGGAACCCACCACATACACCTTTTAAAATAAGGATAACCGTTATATATATAAGATTCTGATATATATGAGATCGATATAAAGGTTGGTGCCATTTTTGTTCAAGACAGTCAGATTTGCTACCACTATGGCAAGACGTAGTATTGGCCGAAGGAAGTTCCGATCATCCCTGACCATCTTAGGTGTTATTATAGGCATCGCCGCTATTGTTTCCTTGATGACTTTAGGTTATGGAATGAGATATCAGGTTGAGACAACGCTCAATGAAATGCTCGGGGCTGGCATTATAATTAGTAGTATAGAAGGTAGTATCGATATTCCTGAGCATGTTTATGAGTTCGTATCACAAATACCTGGAGTAAATACTTCTGTACCACTAGTAATGACTTGGGTGTATCTCGGTGATCAACCAACGATGGTCGTTGGCATCGATCCAAGTGAGGTAGCTGGATTGTATCATGTGACCTATGAAGATGGAAGGGGGTTGGAGTCTGGAGAGGATAATGGAATACTTTTTTCGAGTGCGACAGCCAACAACTTAGGAATAAATGTCGATGATAAAGTTACTATAAGCACTGGGTTAGATGGGACTGGGTTTGGGGAAACTTTCACAGTTGTTGGGATCGTAAGTTCACTTGGTACAGAACAGATGAATATAGGATGCTTTATCACTCTTAAGGCTGCACAGGAGATGTTAGACAAAAAAGATTATGTCTCTGCAATTATGGTAAGACTCGACGATCCCAGCCAAGGAGAGCAGGTTGAAGCTGCTCTGAAGAATATGTTTCCCGATGCCCAAGTAATTAGTCAGGAGGAGCTCATGAGCCAGATAGGTCAGATCATGGACATCATAGATGGAGTTCTTATCGGCTTGGGTTCGATAAGCCTTGGAGTAGGCGCCTTAGGGATAATGAACACGATAATGATGTCTGTTCACGAGAGGAGAAGGGAGATAGGGATGTTAAAGGCTGTGGGGGCTGAAAGAAGGCATATTCTCTTCATCTTTCTTTCAGAGGCTTTTTTGATAAGCTTTGTTGGAGGTGTATTTGGCTGTATATTTGGTCTCTTCGGCGTTTCCATCGCCCAGTGGTTGATGACATTTTTCAAGATAAATATCACCATTCCCTTAATCGTATCACCCTACATTCTTGGAATAGGGTTGACGGCTGCCATCTCAGTCGGCATCTTAGCAGGCTTTTTTCCTTCTTGGACAGCAGCGAACATCCGTCCTGTAGAGGCTTTACGCTATGAGTAACCCGATCGAGCTTCGAAATGTGGTCAAAATTTATAATTTGGGTGGGGGCGTTAAGATAAATGCCCTTAGAGGGATCGACCTAACTATAAAGAAAGGTGAATCTATATCGATCATGGGCCCATCTGGCTGTGGAAAAACAACCTTGCTCAACATGATCGGTGGGCTCGACCACCCGACTGACGGCCAAGTAATTGTAGACGGCATCGATATCACCAATATGCGTGAAAAGAAGCTGGCCCAGATCAGACGTGAGAAGATCGGGTTCATCTTCCAGTTCTACAACTTAGTACCTATGTTATCCGCATTAGAAAACGTTCAGCTCCCAATGATCTTCGCAGGAAAACTTTCGGTTGTAGAAATAAGAGACAAAGCCATGGAACTCCTTCGGCTAGTCGGACTAGAGCGGAGGATGCACCATCGCCCTACTCAAATGAGTGGTGGAGAACAACAAAGGGTGACTATCGCCCGTGCACTTGCCAATGAACCTTCTATAATTCTAGCGGACGAGCCTACAGGAAACGTAGATCAAGAGACCGGTTGGAAGATCTTAAGGCTGATTCAGAACTTGAACAAAATTTTAGAGCAGACATATGTAATAATAACTCACGACCCTAAGATAGCCAAGACTTCTGAAAAAATCTTCTACATGCTTGATGGACAGATTTATGAAGAGCCACCGAGATCGACTACGGCCCCTTCCCAAAATATCTTGGCAAAAGAGCAGCGTCAGCTGATGTTGGCAGAGCTCAGATGGTTAAAAACTTCGTTAGTCAGCCTTGAGAAGAAAAAAGCGAAATTGAATCCTGAATCATACGCTCAAATCAAGATGAGTTATGCACAACAGTTAGAGAGGTTGGAAAGAATGATCAAAGAAGATCAAGGAAAAGGGAGATCGATATGAGAAATATTATATCTGTAAGCTCCCTTCTTATAATTTTGTTTATCTCTATATCCTTCTCAATTCCAATTCAACTCGTTGAAGGATCAACCTTTTCACAAAATAATATCGATGACCAAGAACCTCAGTTTATATGTAAGAAGAACGAGATAGTAGAGTTAAAGTACACTCCAGTAGGTGACCTGACTTCCAAGATAGCAAAAGTCTGGTTGGAAGTCTACAATAATGGCTCTCAAACTTCAACAGTCGATGTAATCGACCGCATAGACTCCATCTCCACCTCAACACTGAGCATGCTTTACGGCACCCCAAATCCTACAGAACTGGAGAACTTAGGAAACCTTACCCTCCTCATGTGGAATGATGTGACTATCAACACTGATAGTCGCATCGAGTATCAGTATTTGGCTGATAGCTTTAAAGAAATCCCAGTAACAATCGATGGAACGATGTTGATCAACGGAGAACCAGCAAACATTACAAAAGCAAAAGAGATTTACATGGTTAACGCAAACGTCTCAGACATTATAACTTTCCAGATAATTGTGAAAAATGCTGCTCAGCAACTTTACACGGATAAAGGAAAGGTCACACCACCACTTCCATGTATAATCTCCGCAACGCTTTCTGATGACTATTTCTCAAACTTAAAGGCAGATCCAGAAACTAACTCTACTTCAATCATGGCTGGAAAATCTGTAATGACATGGTACGTCTTTTTGGAAGAATCTCCTGCAACTTTTTCCATTTCAGGAAAGATATCAAAGGTTAGTTCTTGGGGAGAGGTTCCCATCGACCCTATCTCTGTCCAGATTGCTTCAGACTTGACCGTTTTGGAGCAACAACTGGAAAGGGGCATAGACGGATTAGATGCATCGATCGAAATGCTGGAGGATTTTATGGATGCTATGTATAGTTTCAGCGATGCCTTCAGTGGAATTGGCTCGGCTGTAGGACAGATAGCAAGTGCGATTGGTAAGGTAGAAGAAGTTGACTCCAGTCTTGTGAATGCCTTAAAGGCTCTTGCACAGAGCATCAACGCCAATTGTATATTACTCAACCAATCCAAAAATAATCTTCAATTAGCGAACGAATTACTCACCGAATTTATGAGCGATTCAGATGTAATGGATTTATTATCTATCCGTCCAGATTTAGAGGCTTACTTGGAAGGTACAATCACGAATATAAACACAGCCTATGCGATATTAGACCAAGTAATAAATGGAGATGAGAATCTTCCAGGGTTGTACCAAATTTATGGTATGACCCTTCAAATTTCAGAAGCGCTAAGCTCTACGAATGTTGCCCTCGATCAGATCGAAGAAGGTATGAATAAGTTGGCAGATGGACTTAGTTCTGCCTCGTCATCTATTAGAAAAAGTGGAAAAGAAATGAAAGAGCCTTTGATGGACCTTGAAGATGAAAAGGAAGACATGGAAGACTTAATTCTCATTCTTCGATATAAGAAAATGAAGCCTTATGATCTTGAGATTAGAAACTCAGAGGATTCAAATAATACTCCTATCGATTTTGATACTAGGTCGATTCATGGTCAGATAATTAAGGCAGAGATAACCAACTCGGAGAGTTATGATCAGATCGTTCATGGATTGTCGATTCAACTGAAGTCTGGCGATGAATTTATCCAACCAAGTATCGAGGTATTGATGTCCCCCCATAATAAGGGTATACAGTACCCTGCTAAATGGCGTGCCTTCGATCTGACAGAACTGAACCAAATTGGACTGGAATATGACTCAAAAAGCAGTACTCTGTATCTGTGGCCAATGAGAAGAGTGAATGTAAGCAATAGTGAGAACGTACTTGTAGATTGGTTGGGCCGTCCTATTCGGATAATCTTTGAGAGCGATACTGAACCAGAAGTCCTCTACAAGGCGGATATAGCCAATTTACTAGATCAAGTTCAGATAGATTCTACAGAGGGTCAAAGTATCTTCTCTATCACCCAACCACATATCTTGGTTCAGAATATAACTTGGGGAGAGATCCCTCCACCATTACCTCCTCCAAAGAGCTGGATTCAGATCGTAGTAGAAAGCTTACAAAAGCCTGAAATTCAACTTTTCATCATAATTTCAATAGCGGTTATAATCTTGCTAACAGGCGCCTTCCTTATGAGGGGAAGAGAAAGGAGAAGAGCTGCTGAAGAAAGAGAAACCTTACTAACTAAAAAGATCGTAACTGCAGACCTCCTTAAAGAAATCTCCAATATGGAGAAGAT
>JAKLZD010000127.1 GCA_024256245.1 Candidatus Methylarchaceae archaeon HK01M | reverse complement strand
GCAAGTCCAGCAGTCCTTTCAGATGCAGGTGTTCTTGAAGGCAAGGAGTGCACCATATATCCGGGCATGGAAGAAGAGCTCAAAAAGGGAGGAGGTAAAACTAAAATAGATTTGGTTGTGGTAGACGGAAACATAGTAACGAGCAGAGGACCTGCTACGGCTCTTCCCTTTGCACTTAAACTGGCTGAAAAGTTAGCTGGGGAAGAGATTGTAAAAAAAGTCTCAAAGAAAATTCTAGCAGACCTCGCCTTAAAGAAGTGAAGTTGAAGTTAGAAGAAAAATGTTAGGTTAGGTATCGGTAAAAATAACGTAGAGGGGTACTTGAGAAAAAGCATGAAGAGAATTTTTAATTAGAAGACATCCACAAAAATTTAAGAGGAGATATTTAACTTCGTGAGAATCATGGAAGCAGATTACCTTGTAAAAAAGATGCTGAAAGTTTGATAGCCATATATATGAAAGTAAAGATAAACCAAATAAAGAGTAAGATTTTGTACCCCGTCTCTGACTGCTATGATTCATCGCTAGGCCCAGAGACCTGCCTCATCATGCCTTTCTACCGGGGTTGGCCCCTGTCTGTCGCACGCCTGGGTAAACCCCACACGTCATCTTTCATCAGTCAGGGCCGTCAGCGAGCTTTACGACAGGAGCTACCTATAATAACAAAATACTGGAGGTTAAGCTTTTCGTTTAAAGTTCCTGAATATGAATTTATACGACCACTCTATTTTTGCCTCGTGTGGCTATGTTTTTTGAAATTATAAAGAGTCAAATAGTCTACTATAAAGTTAAATGATAGAAAACCGATTAGAATGCCAGATGATAAGTAAATAGATCGAAGATCGAAAAGGTTCCTAGGAAGAGAAAATAAAACTAAAACTCCTCCAATGACTATAATTGGCATGAGAATAAAACTCATAAACTTCATCTTACCTTCCATAAGATCGAACTTACGCCATATTGGATTCATTTCTCTGGCACCAAGTCTAATACGTGCTATATAATTGACATAAAGTAGCGCACCCTCTAGAATAACTATGATAAGAATAACAACATAGTCAAAAAGATCCAATTCAATACACACATTTTTGATAATATTATCTTTTTTAAATACCATCTGTAAATTAAGCTACCTACTTATAATTGATGAAATTAATCTTACCCATGATAATATGTCTCACTTAATGATTACGCTTAAACTTTTTGTTTAACTATATGCACTATCTTACTCAAGTCAACTTCAGAGACCGATACCGGATTTCTGAGCTTAAAGTTCTCCAAGACCGATGGGGCGATCTCACCTATTATGCCTAGATTATACTTCGCTAATTTGATCATCGCAACTCTACCTTGGATAAAGGAAGGATGGCGTGTTGGAATTGTATCGATCTTCAAATTAAATGCCTGTAAAAGGAGTGAGCCAAGGCTTGATTTAGCCTCTGTATAATTCGCTGTTGAGTGAGATATGGCAGTAGCAATATGGTACACCTCTTTAACGCCAGTAGAAGCTCTAGCATCTCTATTGAAGACTTTTGATATTTCGAATATTCTTTGAGGGTATTCTTCATGTAGGTTTCTTGATAGTACCATCAACAATGAAGGGAAGAGAACATCTCTTAGGAGTTCACATTCGATGGATTTCGGGTTCTCCACTTTGACTATGGCTCTAGGCTTTCTATTGGTAAACTCATACAACGCCCTTCTACTCACCAAATTGTAGTTCTTGACTTCTATGTAGCCTAAGCCTGTCATGACTTCTCTAGCAAGACCTATCAAATAATGAGTTTCATCGGGCTTTCCTGCCTTTTTTGATGTGCACAAAGTTGGAGTGAGCTTCTCAAAGCCATAACCATAGGCTATCTCCTCAACCAAGTCTACTTGATGCAGTATGTCGACACGATACCTTGGTATTAGGGCGATAAGCCTCCCATCTTCCGATATTACGCTTATTCTACTCTTCTCTAGACTTTCCGAAACTTCTTGGTCTGTGAGTTTTAATCCAAGGAGATCATTGGCCAACTTCACGTCGATTTTCATCTTCTGAAAGCTCATATCCGGGGTTATTCTAATCGAGTTTCCACGACTTACCTTTACAGATTCGAGCTGAGCTCCTGAATCATTCAGAGTTGCAGCCAAGACCGCCAGAGCATCATCTGCAGTCCCTAAATCAGTCGCTGTTATCTCGATGAATAGATTCCTTGTTGATGGTCTCAATTTTGTCAACTCTCCGTTTATAATGGGTGGGAAGGACAATACATTGCCAAAGGAGTCCATCAAAAGTGGGTATCGATCAAAGCCATATAATATGTGCCCGTACTCCTTGCCAACATCGGTCTCTCTCAGTATCTCTTCTATTTTCATCTCTTCCTTTTGCCCTAATGGGACGAACTTGAAGTCAGAGGAGACCGTGGTATAGGTGATAGGTGGGGTTAGAACATCTAAGTTATGAATCCCGATCGACATCTTGCGCCTATGTCTACCTATGCCATCATGAAGGTCTTCTTGCATAGAGATTATCTCCTCGATCAGTTCATCGCTCAATATCAAGCCCTTTCCAACAAGGCTGACAACAAAGGGTCTAACTTCTTGTGTCGACTCATCAACGACGAGTTCGACCCCACCTTTATCTATCGAGTAAGATGGCGCTCCCTTATCAAATCCAAGAAGACCGTTCAAGGACCGAGCTACACCATAGCTCGTTGAGAAGTCAGGTCTGTTCGGGTTATATTCTACCTTCATATATTCGTCGACAACTTCTTCAAGGGTGATGCCGAGGTATGGGATTTTATCCACCAACTCTTTTGTAGACACATCCCCCTTGATCAGGGCCTTTAGTGTATCATAACGTAATGTGATTACAGGCATAAAGGTACCTTCCTAAGCCAATCTATGTTGTTCTCATAAAGCTTCCTTATGTCTTCTATGTGTAATTTGGTCATCAGTAGGCGCTCCAAACCACCACCCCATGCCAATACTGGATTCTTGACTCCTAAAGGAAGAGTCACTTCAGGTCTAAAGATACCCATCCCACAGAGCTCCATCCAGCCAAAGCCCTCCACATATACGATAGATTGCAAAGATGGTTCGGTATAGGGGAAGTAAGTCGGCCAAAATTTTACCTTCTTCAAACCAAGTATTTCATAAAACTCGTTGAGCACACCCATAAGATCACGTAAAGTAACCTTCCTGCCCACCACAATGCCTTCTATCTGATGAAGTTCAGCAAGATGCTTTGTGTCGAGCTTCTCATTTCTGAAGACTTTATCGACCGAGAATACTTTGGCTTCAGAGACTTTATTATCGGCAAGGTACTTTACAGTCACTGCAGTTGTGTGAGTCCTAAGGACGAGCCTTTTTGCCTCATCCAACCTCCAATCGTATCCCCATCCTCTGGAGCCCGTGATACCCCCATCTATATGAACTCTTGAGACTCTTTCTATCATATCTTGGCTACCGATCTTGACATCTTTTATTTTAGAGATATAGAATGTATCTTGCATGTCTCTAGCAGGATGATCTTGAGGGACGAATAAGGCGTCGAAGTTCCAGAAGGCAGGTTGAATCACTGGGCCAGCTATCTCCTCGAATCCAAGAGAAATGAAAGCCTCTCTGACCTCGTCTATAAAACGTTGTAAAGGATGCTTCTTGCCCGGGTAGATCGTTGGAGCCACTGCTTCCACATCAAAGGGTCTGAGCTTATGCTCCCTCCACCTGCCACTTATTATCAGCTCGGGTGTGAGATTGTCGATTTCTTTGACTTCCTTTACAGTCTCGGCAGTCTTCATACCAAGCTCTGTTAGCGTTATATCTATAGTCTTAAGTGGCCTCTTCATAAAATAATCCGGTCTTTTAATCAGTATGCTTACAGCTTTCTTCTCCTCTTCTGAGAGCTCATCTAAGAACAAATCCTTTTTCGATACGAACTTCTTCAGTAAGGATTCTTCAGGAGAAATTTGGTCAGGTGTTAAAATCTTCACAAAAGCCTTATCATCGATGCTAACTGTGCCTATCCAGTTTTTTACTCTAGCATGACCAAAAGCAGCAGAGAACTCTTTTGGGGTTAAATTGGAGGCTTTGCTCAGTTCATGGAGTTCTGCCTCTCCCCCAAGTTTCTTCAATACCTCGACCAAACGCCTTTCTGGTAAACCATGATCTGCAGCTCGCCTCCCTTCATCGCCAATCTCGATCTTGTAGCGGGTTGTTGTCCCGACCTCTACCATACCCTTCGATCTTAACCATTCTACAGCCCTCCTAGCTTGATCGATAGTCATATCAGCTTTAAGGGCTACATCTTCGAGTAAGCCTCCATCATCTCTAGCCAATGATGAGAGAAGCTTCCTCTCCAACGAATGTAACGGTTTCAACGCACCGACTTAAAATTGGGCAAAAACAGTTTTTTAAGGGTTGTCATCATTATCTTAT
>JAKLZD010000123.1 GCA_024256245.1 Candidatus Methylarchaceae archaeon HK01M | reverse complement strand
GAGTTATTACCAGCAGTATCTCAGTACTGGCTTCTCATACTACTTCTGTTGCTTCCCTTGGGCTTACTACTCTACAAGAAAAGGAGCACTCTACTCCCTTGGATTGTGAAGTTACTGAGACTTTAATCCCTCCTTTCTTCTTTTTTTATTCATATATTATGCCCTATCAACCATGATTTTTTGCTCCTATATGTGATATGCTCTTTAGGTAAGATTGCCCATGATTCTAAATCAATTTCAGCTCTGTTCAAGAATAGGACTTCATTCCTTCTTAGACCGCTCGTAGCACATATCAGGAAGAACGCTTTAACATCAAGCCCCTCTAAATGATTATAGAAGATCGCTAATTCCTCTTTAGTTGGCACTCTTTTTGGCTTAAAAGATGGACTTGGAAACTTAAAGGTCTCAACCAAATATCTAGCTTTCAAGAAGTCCCTGAAGAACAGTTTAAGGGTTGCTAGCTGATTCCTGTAACCCTCTTTGTCTATATATCTTCCAAGGTAGGATAGAATATCTTCTATTGTTATCTTATTTAGGTCTTTATTTACAGTCTTTATGAAATTCCTTATGCAGTCTCTTCTATCCTTTATAGTCCTTGGCGCAAGTCCCAGATCGATCTTATAAAAATCTTCAAAATTTTTTAGAATCTGTCCTATATCATTAGACTTGACTAAAGCCGTTGTGTTAGTCAGGTGCGAGAGCCCTCGCGAAGCAACGGTGCCGTAGCCTTACTCTAATCTAATTAATCGACGACTTATCAAAGTAATAATCTATAATTTGGGCTTTCATCTCAATTTCGACAAAAATTTCGAAGCACTTTCTCTGTGAAGGAGGAGCAGCCAGACGAAAGGAACTAGGATGAATATTACAAGGGCGATACGCCAATCGCCAAGTATTACTTGATTTAATATCGAGACGAAGGTCAGGGCAGCGATGAAGAAAATGAAATCTTTCATCCTCTCCCCAATCTTTGATATTTCGCTCACCAATACATCAGTAGACTTCCCCTCCTTCTCCATCTTGTTCGCCAAATCGGTCTGAATCTTAAGATATTCATCGTATCTTTTTTTAGCGATACTTCTCCTGACCATCGAAAGTTTTTTCTCAAGGGCTTTGTTCAATTTCTTAATTCCAAGCTTCTCTTCAGCAAAAGACCAGAAACTTCTTGTAGGATCGAGTACTATGTGAATCAGAGACTTGGCCTCCTCTAAACTATAGGTTACCATCTTCTCAGCATCGACGAGTTTATCCATTCCAACCTCCTCCTTGCTCAATAATTCTGCCAAGAAGGAGTCATAGATCTCTGTAAGCATCCTCAAATGATACAAGATTTCAAAATTTACGAAATCTTTCGAAATCTCATCTAGTCTGGGCGTCATGAGTATATTTTTGCTTTTATTTTTTATATCCTCCCAGATCTTACTCGAACAGATCAAGAGCATAGCATTTGATGAAAAGAGCCGACTTAGTTCTAAACTTGGAGAAAGATCGACTAGATCTTTACGAACAATCGATGGCGTTCTTGTCTTAAATTCTTTATTGTTGGCGATCAGGGCTAGAATCTGTCGTGGATGGATCTTAACTATTTGTTCAAAAGGATCCTTGATATCTTTTGGGAATTCGTAAAGAATGAGCAGATTACGTTGATATGGGCTTGCTTTCTCAAGGATGTTGAAGTTTTCAGGGTTTCTCTTTTTACCCAGATAGTCAAGATAGAGGGCATGAACCAAGAATTTATAGATCATTGATAGATCAGAAAAGTTGCAATGGTAACATGTATACGTGATGTCAAATTCTTTAGCTATCTTGTTCTGGTTCGCTTCTTTGTCCAATTCCTCCTTTCTCTTAAAATCTATCTTTACATACTTTTTTGCTTCTTCTATTAAATCATCCAATCTGTCAACCTTTATCGCCTCTCTTAAGTTGACAGGTAAGGCGATTTCCACCTCGATCTCGTTTGCTGGTTGGACCAAATCTATCATCTCGTCTACCTTTAACTCTTGATCGGCTGGGAATAGCCAGAAGCCTATGCAACCCACCCCACTTTTGTATAAAGAGACTACGATCCTAACTGCTCTAAACTTATCCATAGATTCGAACTTGATCAAAATTGGATAGAGTATTGCCCGTGAGAATATTCCTCTTTCAGCATAGTCTGGAATCTGATCTCTGTCCCAAGTTAGGTACATATTGAGCAAAGAAGTTAGAGCAATGTATTTCTTTTCGAACTCCCTCACCTTAATCTTGGGGATGCTCTCAAGATAGTTCGTTATCTTGGTATCAGCCTTTTTTCTATCTTCTTCTTTAAGACTTCTCCAGAGCGTCTTGATTTCTTCATCTACTATGTTCAGCCTTCTTGCCAAGTATTCCTCCTTTCCATGAATATCATCGAGAGCTTCACTCGCGGCAGCGAAACCACTATGCACCATAGATTCACAGATTTTCATAGAATCCGATTTAAAATCTGCAACGCTACCCATATCGAATACCATGAGCTTGACTAATGAGAAGTTCTTTATCACTAAGTCTTCTTCTTTATACTCCTCAGGGACACTTTCTAGAATTCTGAAGGGCGATGGAATTCCATACATCGTATCTGATAAGATTTCAGTTCATCTTTAAAACTTATGTAAACTCCTTGCTTAGTCTTATAATGCTTTAAAGGATCTGTTATTCGATAATCTTGAGTTGAATAGTTGCTCAGTTATCCTTAGGTCTTGAAGCGTGTTGATGTTGACGAATTCTTCACTATCTATTATAAGCAACTCTTGATCGAGCTCTTTTTCGAACTCTTCTCTATAGACTTTGTTGCAATCTAAAACGTTGACGCCTGTAGGAATCAGACGCCTACCATCCTCATCAAAGACTAAATCAACACTCAACCCCAGATTCTCGAACCTCTCTGCAGGAACCATAACAGCTAAGACAGACTTGCCACAACTCATGTAGTGCTTTATCACTTTGTCGATGACCTCTCCTGTTATAAAAGGTAGGTCTGCTGAAATTGTCAAGAGATATCTTAACTTCAACCTCTTTACAGCCTCACGTACATCCAATATATAGCCCTCACCAGATGTCACTATTGCCTCGACTGAGAGCTCCCTTGCCTTCTTGGATGTTTGGGGTGTATGCTTGCTGACAGCAACAACTATCCTGTCCACTTCATCTGCTCCTTTTAGTGCATCTATAACATGCTCTATTAGAGGCTTACCACCTATCTTCAATAAGGGCTTCTCCCCCTGAACTCTTATACGTGTCCCTCTTCCACCAGCCATTACCAAAGCTGTCATACTCATCCAACTATCGCCAAAATCACTATCAGAGAGGCCATGCGTGTAATTTCATTAACAGCCCCAAAGACGTCTCCAGTTATGCCATTAAAATGTCTATTGGAAACCCATACCATGAACAGGCTTAAGACTACTGCTGAAATTATAACAACCAGCCCAACGATTTTCATCAGAGGTAGGGCTATGCCAAAGCATATGATCAGAGGTATCATCAATCGAAGGAATCTATGACTACCATGCATGGCATCGATACAGTAAGTGCCCAGACCTTTATGGGCAGACCTTCCAGCCCAAGCTATAGTCACCATGGCAAGCTTTGCAGAGACTTCAGCTACAATCAAGCTCTGAATGACTTCATCGATACTCAAGAGACCTATACCAAAGGCAGTTGTTATCAAAAATATCAGTCCAAAAGCTAAGCCACCTGCTCCAATCTGCTTATCATGCATAACTTCAACCTTCTTCTCAGGAGGGCCTCTATACATGATACCATCCCCAAAGTCGAGCAGTCCATCTGTATGGTGAATACCGGTTATCAAAAGAATAAAGCCCAAGGTCAGCATCCCAACTATAATACTTTGGATGAAGTGTAAAAGGGACCAAGCAAGTACCCCACTTAAGAGCCCTATAATCGAGCCTACAATAGGAAAAAGGGGCATATACCTCCCCATATCTTCGAGCGAATGGCCATCCCTTACGGGTATCACAGTAAGGAAAGCGATTACGCTCTTGAATCCATCGATGATCCCCACAGACCTCACTTTTCTCTTGATCTTGTATAAATATTGGAAAGGGTTCCAGCTACCAAGGCACCTATAGCATCGTCGAGAAAAGGGCCGAGCTTCTTTATCATCCCAGGCTTCTTCCTTTCAAAGTAGAGGAAGTTGTAAAAGCCCCAAGTCCCTGCTATGTAGTTGGCTATAGCCATCCCTATGCTCTCATCGGCTATTAAGGATATAGGGTCTTCTAAGAAATCTTCTTTAGGCATGTTAGGTATCGACCCAACCTCTCCTTCTTCCTGTAACCTGAGTGCGGCCAATATCAGAGAGGAGATGTTGATATCAGATAACGCTCTGATAAGCCCCTTTCTCAATAACTTTGAAGCCTTCTCTCGGCTCTCAATTTTATGTGACGGTATAAACAACTCTAGACCAGCATCTATCATATCATCGATCCTTATCCCCCTCTCCCTCAATCTGTCTATAATGGACCTCTCTGGCTTAGTTCCATCATGCTTTCGAATAGCCTCTTTTGTTGCTTCTTTGACAGTCTTGCCTATAATAATGCCTATCTCCGTTCCAGTGCCAGCGTATTTGATGGATTCATCAACACCCATAGATGCCACCATAATCGCATCAGATGTAGACCCACTTGCAGTACTATTCGAAAATCGGCTTCTGATGTCCAATTCTCTTAAGGCAACGGTCTTTGCCTCTACAGCTGTTTGGATGCAGTTGACCATACAACCCTCTGTCAGGCTCCTATCTATCAAAAGTATTATGTTGATCGTGCCTTTCTTGGTGGATTCTGTCGTCTCGTCACCCGCTGTGGCGGGATAGGACAAGCCCGCTGTTACCAAGGTGCAGACGGTCATATTCTTGGTTTTTTCAGTCTTTATGGCTACATTTTGAATTTCGACGGCTGTCATAAGCCCCACAGTATCATCAGGCAGGTTCAGATCATCGGCTACATCTCTCAATATTTTTGGGGGATTGCGATGGTTAAAACTTTTAGGGACATGGTGGTTTATTATCACTCTAGCTTTACAGAGGCCTCCGTTCAAGACTGCTGAACTTAAGATCTTAACAGGCTTATCGAACTTTATCACTAAAGTACCTTTCTGAACTTCGCACTCGGCTCTATCGATCTTTAAATCCAATCTCATTTTAATAGCACTTCTGTTCAGAACATCCTATGTCCGATCTTTAATGCGTTATGGTTCTTTTAACTTTATAACAAGATCGGTCCTAAAAACCCTCCCATCAGAATAATGAGGGGGAGGACTACAATCATTATGAATAAAAGAATTGTCAACTTCATTATCCTCAGAGCCCTCGAGATGTGCTTAGGAGTTAAGGGATTTACACGGTCTCCTAAGATGTAAAAGCCAGGCTTCTCCAATTGAATATTGAATACGCCTGCTATAGTCGACATAGTCCAACCTGCATTCAGGCTCTCGGTCTTATTCCTATCTCTATTCAAAATCTTCCATGCACTTCTCCAATCCTCATGTAATAGCCATGTCGATAAAACCATCAAGATAGAAGTAATACGTGCTGGGATATAGTTGGCTATGGTATCCATTCTTGCTGAAAACCATCCTATATTCACATATTCTTCATCCCTATAACCTACCGTAGAATCCAGAGTGTTTATCGCTCTGTAGGCGATAGCTAAAGGAATACCTAAAATACTGTAGTAAAAGAGGGGGGAAGTTATCCCATCGACAGTGCTTTCTACTACACATTCTACAGTCGCGGATAGTATCTTCTGGTCATCGAACTTTGTAGGGTCCCTTCTTACGATTCTCCTCAATCTATTCTTGGCTTCTTCTATTTTGCCTTCCTCTATGGCTTCACCTATAGGCATCGATAGTTGGCCCATACATTTTACGGCGAATGCTGTCTTTAGAAGAATGCTTGCCGATATTATATATAGTAATATGTTAAGATAATGCTTCATAAGGTTAAGTATGATATACGTCGATAGGGCGAAGATTAAAATTACAGATAGACCTAGTATTATACCGCTTATCTTTTCGATTCTTGGATTATCGCTCTTCAATCTTGATTTCAAAAATTCTGCCGTCTTTCCCATCCATACTGTTGGGTGAAGTTTTTCTGGCGGTTCACCAAATATCAAATCGATTACAAGTGCCAAGAGTAAGATGATTATGGATTCGGTTACAAAAGGCAGATTCTGGAGCAAAATTCCTCAGCTTTTGATCGAAGGTAGATCCATGATCTCGCATACTTTATCCATATCAAGACTAGTCTTTACGATCTTAGCGAGTTGCTTTAAGCTCTTCTCCCATTCTGATCTGGCATCTCTTGCAGATTCCTCTGTAGGCTTCATACCCCTTTTCTCCATCAGATATTCGATAAGACACCTCCTTACGGGTAGTTCATCGAAGATTCCGTGAATGTAGGTACCTAAGATCGAGCCACTGCCATCGACTGCACCATCGTAATCATCGACCTCCTTACTACCACGCCGAATTACCCTAAAGGCTGGCCCAACATCTTTGCCTAAGGAGGTTTCTCCCATGTGAATTTCGTACCCTATAATGGTCATTCCTCTTCCTGAGCGTAGCATTGGGCTATCCCCAATTACTTGGGCAACGACCCTCTCCGTCATCTTATCATATTTTGAGAACTCGGTTAATACGTTGAGAAGCCCCAGCCCTTTGAACTCCCCCGGAGTATCGCCTTCTATTCCCTTTTTATCTAAGATGCCCTTTCCGATCATCTGGTAACCTCCACATATGCCAAGAACTGGGATACCTTTCTTCGTCAATCGAATTATTTCATCCGCTAACCCATTATCCTTTAACCATATCAGGTCTTGAATTGTATTCTTTGTGCCAGGTATGATTATAGCATCCGGCATGCCGAGCTCATCCATCGATCTAACATAGCGAACTATTACTGAAGGCTCTGACTCTAAGGGGTCGAAGTCTGTAAAGTTGGAGATTCTTGGGAGTCGAACTATAGCTATGACCAATTTACTCTCCTCTAGCTGGGCAACTTTCTCAAGGGACATGGAATCCTCATCGGGTAGCATTAGGTCTTGAATGAAAGGTACTACCCCTAAGACGGGTTTGCCAGTCAGGTCTTTTAACTGCGCCAACCCTGGTTCTAGAATACCTAACTGACCTCTGAACTTGTTTATTACAAAGCCTTTGACTAGCTCTTGATGCTCAGGTCTGAGAAGATTTAAAGTCCCTACCAAGCTAGCGAATACACCTCCACGGTCTATATCTGAAATAAGAAGTACGGGTGCATTAGTCAATTCAGCGGCGCGCATATTCACTATATCTCTGTCGTAGATGTTTATCTCTGCTGGACTACCAGCCCCCTCGATGAACACAATATCGAATCTAGACATGAGTCTTTTCAAAGAATCTTTTACACTCTTTAGCCCTTCATTCAAGGCAAAGTCTGAATAATAATCTTTTGAGCTCATATCCTTGTAAGGCTTTCCATAAAGAATTACTTGTGAGGTCGTATCACCTTTAGGCTTCAAAAGAATTGGGTTCATATCAGATGTAGGTTCTATACCAGCAGCAAAAGCTTGAAGAGCTTGAGCACGGGCAATCTCTTCTCCATTCTCTGTAACGAAGGAATTCAAGGACATATTTTGAGCTTTAAAAGGTGCAACCCTATATCCAGAATCTGCAAAGATCTTACAGAAGGCAGCTACAAGTAGACTCTTACCACAGTAGGATGAAGTGCCTTGAACCATCAGAACCCTGGACTTTCTGGATTCGGTCTTTCGTTTCATGGACATACCTTTCTTAAAGCCTCTACCAGATACTCGTTCTCCTTTCTCGTTCTGATGGCAACTCTGATATAACGGTCATCAAGCCCTTCGAAGGAACTACAGTCTCGAATCAATATACCGAACTTCAATAGATCATGCTTGAGCTCGTCTGCCTTCAACCCTGTCTTCTCTATATTTATCAAAAAGAAATTTGCATCAGGCGGTAATACATCAAAGCCTCTAATTTTTCTTAACTCCCTAAGTAAGAATTGTCTTTCTTCCTCGATCAATCCATAGGTCTTTACTGAGAACTCCAGATCTCCTAGAGCAGTTATCGCTGCAACTTCAGCCAAACAGTTGATGTTCCAAGGCATCTTTGCTCTAGATAATATATCGATCATCTCTATATTGCCTATCCCGTAGCCTATTCTTAGACCAGTGAGCCCAAAGAATTTTGTGAAGGATTTGAGGATGAACAAGTTTGGATGAGACCTTATCTCCCCTACCTGAGAAGAGCGTTTTTCTTTAGGGACAAAATCCATGAAGTCTTCGTCTATGAAGATGAGCACATCTTCCTTCGTTGCTTCATTGATTATTCGAGATAAATCTTCAAGCGCTATCGATAGGCTGGTTGGGTTGTTTGGATTGCACAAGAAGACGACTTTCATATCAGGAATCTTCCCAATGAATTCTTCAGTATCGATCTTAAAGCCATTGGTTAAGGGCAGATACTCAGGTCTGCCACCAGCCTTCTTTACAGCTACTTCATACTCCCCAAACGTTGGCGCAGGGATTAAAGCCTTTTCGCCATATTTTATGAAAACTTCTGTAAACATGTAGATGAGTTCCGTCGAACCATTTCCTACAATCAAGTTTTCGGGGCTTATCCCACCTATATATTCCGAGATTATTTCTTTAAGTGAAGTACAGTTAGAGTCTGGGTAAAAAGGGATCTTCCAGAGACTTTCTTTGATAGCTTCGATCACTTTTGGAGAAGGGCCCAAGGGGTTGACATTGGCGCTAAAATCCAGAATATCTTTTCTACCTGGGTTGTACAAATTCAAATGCCAAACTTCTCCACCATGTGCACACAGTCTTAGACTCTTGATATGTTCCTTGGCTAGATCGATGAGCTTCATTAGTAACTTTCACCTGCTTAAACTCTTCTCGTAAGAACCTACCTTAATTCCTAAAGCTTCAACGATAGATGGAACTTGATCGAAACTCTTGACGAATATTGTGTCTTTGTCTTTCAAATCTAACAATCACATATTTTTCATAAGACTAAAATACCTTTCTAAATATCTTCTTTTGAAGATGGTGCCTACATCACAAAGGGTTAAGAGTATATATTCGGCCATCGCCTCTCCCAACAGATTAGAGATTCTAAGAATTCTGAATGCCAAAGGATCTTTGAGTTACTCCGACCTTAAAACCCTTGCTGGCTTCAGATCCAAAAAAGAGTCAGGTAAGTTCGCCTACCATTTGCGTAAACTCGTGAGACAAGCATTAGTTTCTTTGAACAGAACTGAAAGGAAATATGCCATTTCAAGCCTTGGTAGATTGGTACTGAACCTTACAAGGCAGATCGAAGAGCAGTCTATGCTAAACAGCGGAAAGTTCTATGTGAGGACATCTAGGCAGACTATGGAGGAGTTCAACCCCGATAAAATCCTCCGTTCCCTCATCAGAGAAGCGGGTATGCCTGTAGAATTGGCTCATAGGATAGCCAACGAAGTAGAGGCAAGACTCACTAAATTTCAGACAGTTTACCTTACAGCTCCTTTGATAAGGGAGATGGTGAACGCATTACTTATCGAGCGTGGTTATGAAGAGTATAGGCATAAATTGACTCGATTGGGCTTACCAACATTTGATGTGATGACACTGATTACCGAGGCTAGTAAGACGAAGGAAGGGATTAGTGCAATCATAGGTAAGACTGCCAAAGTGGTCTTTACAGAATACCTCCTCCTGACTCAACTTCCCCGAGATATATCTGATGCCTACTTATCGGGAGATATTCATCTATCGAATATAGGTTGTTGGGGGCTGATGCCGGATACCCTCTTCATAGACCTCACAACCTTGTATTACAATGATATCCACTTGGGAGGGGGATTGATTTCAACTCATAGGTTCAGTCCTCCTAACGATATGGAAGAAGTTCTTGTTGAACTGACGGTCTTGACTTCTCTTTTAAGTCTAGAAACAACATCCGAAATCGTCTACGAGAATTTTTTGGCCTATATAGGAAGATATGCTAAGGGGAAGAGCCACAAAGAGCTTAAGGGAGCAATCCTTAGAGCTTTTCTATCCATCTCTTCTATCTTGACTAATTCTTACAACAAACCCAATGTGTCTATACAGATCAACCCTAATTCCCTTGGCAATTTTAAAGCAGAATCGATCGATAAGACCATGCTTGCCATCCTTGAAGCTTATAAAGACTACGCTAACAATACTCTACAGCCACAAATCAAGTTGATACTTTTTTTGGATCGAAGCGAAGATATAGAGCTGATAAAACATGTAGCATCCATCTTAGATTCAGGTGGGTGCGTCTCGATATCGACTCAGCCCGATTCGATTCAAGCCTATAGCGGTTTAAAGAAGAGCTTTCCTTCCACTGAACGTAAGCTCGATGGTTTCAGCGCAATCCACTCTTTATCACTGAACCTTCCAAGACTCTCCTACGAGTCTAACAGAGATGAGGCGTACTTCAGGGCAAAGCTAGCCATGCTCCTTCAATTGGCAATTAGCGCTTTATCTACTAGAAGGAAGATAGTTGGAGAAACCATAAGTAAGGGACTTTTACCAACACTAGCACAAAATCCGAGCATAATATCCGTCGATTACATGCCTGCTGTGATAAACCTCGTAGGATTAGATGAAGCCCTTTTGAATCTAATCGATGAAGAAACTGCACAATTGAATAAGAGGACGATAACTGAAAAAATAGTAAAAACAGCCATAAAATTTACTAATGAAAATGTTAGACAAATTGAAAAGAACATCGGCATAGGGATTCTACAGAGCGATGGTGCAGAGCGTTTTTATGCGCTAGATGTAGAGAAGTATGGTAAATCAATTGTAATCTCAAAGGGTGAAAAAAACGCCTACTCACAAACCCCGTACATTCAAGAGGTAGACCTTTATAATGCGGACCTTGTTGATGAATTGAACTACTTATCCAGAAACTTGGAAGGTGGTTTTTCGATCGTTATAAACATCCCGTCCAAAGCTAAGGAGGATGTCGTTAAGAAGACAATTTTAAAAGCAATCGAGGAACTCGACTACTTCAAGCTTAATAAACGGATGATAATGTGCAAGAATTGTGGGGCCAAATATCCAATGGATATCAAGAGATGCAAGGTCTGTGGGCACACGATCTTAACTCATTACTCTACAGCATAAATTTTAGGTCAAACCAGTTTTACCAAAAGAAAATTAAAGATTTTAAATTTTAATTTAATGGGAGGAATATTGGAGATGTTTTAATTTTTTCAAGGAAAATAGGGAGATGTTTTGAATCGACTACAAATGGGGGCATTTTGAATCCAATAAAATTTACTAAAAGAAAATTAGAAATACAGCTAATATCGTTAATTGATAGAAATTAAGAATGGTCCTCGCCATAGAAAAAAAGGTTAGAGAATGTAATCTATCACCCAACGCTTTAAAAGTACTTGAGAAGAGGTACTTAATGAAGGATGAAGAAGGCAAGATCATAGAAACCCCCGAACAGATGTTTGTTAGAGTGGCTCGCGCAATAGCCATTGCGGATACTCAGTATGATCCTGATGTTGATGTCTCTAAGACTGAAGAGGAGTTCTATAGAGCAATGGTCAACTTGGAGTTCTTACCAAATTCTCCAACTCTGATGAATGCTGGAACAGATCTGGGCCAACTTTCAGCATGCTTCGTCCTCCCAGTTCTAGACTCGATAGAGAGTATATTCGATGCAGTAAAGAGTACGGCTTTAATCCACAAATCTGGTGGCGGGACCGGTTTTTCTTTTTCTAATGTAAGGCCTAAAAACGATGTTGTAAAATCCACAGGTGGAATAGCTTCAGGCCCAGTCTCTTTTATGAAGGTATTCGACATAGCAACCGATGTCATAAAGCAGGGAGGTAGGCGAAGAGGTGCCAACATGGGCATACTCAGGGTAGACCATCCTGATATTATAGAGTTCATCAAAGCGAAGGAGGAGAGCGATGCTTTCAACAATTTCAATATTTCAATAGCCCTTACAGAGAAATTCATGCAAGCTTTGGAAAGCGATGAGGATTATGAGTTGATAAATCCACGTACAGATCGAGCTGTAGAGAAGTTGCCAGCCAGAGAAGTCTTTGAGTTGATAGTGGGTATGGCTTGGAAGAACGGTGAGCCTGGAATCCTATTCTTGGATAGAATCAATATGGGTAACTGTACCCCTCAAATAGGTGCTATAGAGAGTACTAATCCGTGTGGTGAACAACCACTACTGCCTTATGAATCGTGCAATCTAGGCTCTATAAATCTGTCCTTGATGGTTAGGGATGGTAAGTTAGATTATGATAAACTGCTGAAAACAGTTAGAACTGCCGTTCATTTTCTTGATAATGTGATAGACGTAAACAAGTATCCATTACTTCAGATAGAAAAGATAACAAAGGGAAATAGGAAGATAGGTCTTGGGGTCATGGGCTTTGCGGATATGCTAGTCAAGCTGGGCATACCTTACGACTCGAAAGAGGCGATAGATCTTGCTGAAGGAGTTATGAAGACTATCCAGGATGAGGCGAGGAAGATGTCGGCTGAGCTTGCGGAGGTAAGGGGATGTTTCCCTAACTTCAAGGGGAGTGTGTACGATGTTCTAGGAGAGCTAAAGCTAAGAAATGCCTCTCTGACGACTATAGCTCCAACTGGGAGTATCTCTATAATAGCTGGTTGCTCCAGTGGTATAGAGCCCCTTTATGCGATATGTTATATTCGTAACGTCCTTGATGGTCAAAGGCTAGTTGAAGTGAACCCTCTCTTTGAAAAGATAGCCAAGGAAGAAGGTTTCTATAGTGAAGATTTGCTAGACAAGATAGCTATAGATGAGTCATTAAAGGAGATAGAGGGCATACCAGAACATGTCAAGAGAATTTTTGTTACAGCACATAACATATCCCCTGAGTGGCATATAACAATGCAGGCAACCTTTCAAAAATACGTCGACAACGCAGTATCCAAGACCGTAAACTTCCCAAATAGCGCTACGATTGAGGATATAAGAGGGGCGTACATTCTGGCATATAAGTTGGGTTGCAAGGGCGTTACTGTATATAGAGATAACAGTAGGGAGGGGCAGGTTTTAGAGACTAAGAAGACAGTTCAGAAGGACATCAAGAAGCCAACTCCAGAGAAGGCTTATGGGATGCGCTTGAGGAAGAGGACTGGTTGTGGGAATATTTACACAAAGGTCTTTAAAAATGAGTATAATGAGCCCATCGAGATCTTCATTACCTTGGGTAAAGCAGGAGGGTGTGCAGCTGCCTTCACTGAAGGCTTAGCTAGAGCTTGCTCATTGGCTTTGAAATATGGTGCTACTTTGAAGGAATTGGAAGTTGAACTCATGGGGATAAGTTGCCACAAACAGGAGGGGTTCGGGCCCAACAAAGTGCTGTCATGTATAGATGCTGTAGGAAAGTCGATAGGAGAGATGATTATGCAGAAGGAGACCGAAAAGATCAAAATTCAGAAGAGCGATGGTTTTGGTGCATGCCCAGTATGTGGAAGTCAGGTGATTTATGTCGAAGGCTGTCTAAAATGCATATCTTGTGGCTTTTCTGAATGTGAATAAATGAAAATTCGGGCAAGGATCAAACTTTCAAGAATCTATCAAAGAGTAGGGATCAGGATTAAGAACAGATATCAGTATCCCTGACCTTAGGACCTTGCCCAGATACACTTGGAGGAAGTACTTTGCATTGGGCATGTTATCCACTTCAGGTGCTATTTCCCCTACTTTTGGGAGGGGGTGCATCACTATGCACTCATCTTTCCCACTTTTAAGCAATTCAGAATCAATTATATAAGATCCCTTGACTTTCTCATACTCATGGGGATCGGGGAACCTCTCCTTTTGAATTCTCGTGACGTATATAACATCCAACTCTTCAATGATCTCCGTTATGTCTTTATGCTCCGAAACCTTGATCTTATCATCGATCCCGAATAGAGCCTCTCTCTTCACCTTGAGTTGTGGCGGAGAGACCAGAAATATCCTTGGACGGTACTTCGATAGACCGTAGATGAGAGAGTAGACCGTCCTTCCATACTTCAGATCTCCAAATATGGCTATATTCAAGCCATCTATCCGCCCTTTTACCTTCATGATTGTATAAAGGTCGATCATGGCTTGAGTCGGGTGTTCTTCTGTTCCACTTCCCGCATTTATCACTGGCTTAGCAATAACTTCAGTTGCGAAGCGACTGGCCCCTTCCATAGGATGCCTGAGAACTATGGCATCTACATAACTTTCAATGGTCCTAATAGTATCAGCGAGGTTCTCTCCTTTCTCAACAGAAGACATACTAGGGTGGGCAAAACCCAATACATTACCCCCTATGGAGAGCATGGCAGCCTCAAAGCTCAATCTAGTCCTAGTGCTAGGCTCAAAGAAAAGGAGCCCAAGAATCTTACCTCTGCCCAACTCTTTCTTTCTCTCATAATCAAGTGAATCGACCTTGTCAGCGATTGAAAATAGATACTTAAGCTCAGGGCGAGAAAAGTCCTTTATTGAGATTATGTCTCGGTTAAAGAAAGGGTTTGTCATTTGTACCTTTTCGTGTTCTATAGAAATATAAAGCTATTTAAACATGAACAAGCCTAAGATTCATCTAACCACATATGCCCTTGATATACCTCTCCTTCTTGATCAGCTTCTCAAAATAATCCTCAAATTTATCAATAGTTTTAACCATTATGCCATCTGCTGTAAATTCTTCCTCTGAGATAACGATCTTGTGCTCTACATTCTTGACAAGCCTCAAGTTCGCGATCTGCTTATGTAGATCGCCTGTGAGTACATCTATGATTATAGGGCACAATGGTGCAGGGAACCCTACATGTAAAACTCCTACTATATCGAACTTTATGGTTCTTTTAAACCCGATTCTTGCAGATGGTCGATAGACGATAGAATCCCAGATATCCATGCCCGTGGTAGATGATGAGCCCATGTAATCTTTCTGGGTGGCAAATTCCAACTCCTTAAGATATTCATCTACTATATCAACGATCGCCCTTGGTTCTTTAGGATAGACTACATCATTTTTTAGCTTTTTACTAGAAATTCTCTCTAAGGCTATGTCGATCTTCTTTTGATAAATTCCTTTAATGTGAGATAAGAAGCACTCGTAATGGGACAGTCTGCCATTAACCTCTGCGAACCTGTCTCCAAGTTTTATGGTTTCATAACAGAAATTACAAACAGAACCGATCAAAAAATCCGCAGTCAAAACTGTCTGATTGGGCACTGAAGATACGTATGGTTGGTAGACCATATCGACCTTGGTAGCAGTGTCATTCCTTCCTGTTACAAAGTTCTTACGAGTATAGCCTCCAACGTTGGGGTTATAGAAGTAAATGTAACCATTGGTATTAGGTAGGTTATCGAAAATAACCTCTCCATTCATATCTGTGAGGCCGCTATTGGCTGAGACATTCATCATCAACACCTGTAGATCTTGGATGTGATTACCATAAGGGTCTTTTACAGATACAAGCAGATAGGATGGCGTATTACCTCGCCTCTAAAGAAGTTCGATTCTGATTGATTAAAGATCCTTTATTAAGGTGTCGTGATTAGAAACTTAAAATACCTTATATCATTCATAACAAACTTCAAACTTAAATGGGTGGTGTAAATGATTATAGGGAGGTGGAGTTATGAGTGAAGGAGAGGATTATGAGTGGAAAGGGCGGCTTTTGAAGGTTGAGGGTGGGCGCATTACTACAAAGGACGGGGCTTTCCCTGTAGCGCTTAACGTGAACCTAGAAGAAGCGAAGAAGCAAGAAGGGAAAGATGTCATACTGAAGGTCAAGGAAGGCATAATCGTAGAGGTAAAGACAAAGAAACCATCAATAGATCATACACAATGGCCCATCTGATCGGTCTACCTTTTCACAATCCTATCAATTAAATTTGGAGAAGACGCATAAGAACGACATCTTCTAGATTTAGTTTTCTATGAATATAAAGATTAACTCGAATAACTACTCATAATAAAGTATAATTAAAGCAAAATTACTTTTGAGAATCATGAGTGAAGAGCAACTTGTAAGAAAGATAAAAGATGGTACTGTCTTAGACCATGTTGAGCAAGGGAGAGCTCTACAAGTTTTGGAAGCATTGAGTATAGACGGAAAAGACGGCAACATCGTAACAGTAGCCATGAACGTACCGAGCAAAAAGATTGGAAAGAAGGATATAATAAAGATTGGGAATAGGTTTCTGAAATCTGAAGAAACGAATAGGATAGCCCTGATATCATCAAGAGCAACGGTAAACCTGATCAGAAACTATCAAGTGATAGAGAAGAGAAAGATCGAGACTCCCAATACCTTTGTAGACGTTTTCAAATGTCCAAACCCAACATGTATCTCCAACTCCAACGAGCCTATACGGCCCATTATAGATGTTTTGAGGAAGAGTCCGCCTTTACTCAGATGTAGGTATTGTAGCAGACTATTATCGCCTAATGAAGTAATTTAAGTTCTGGTAAAGATAGGCAATGTTAGACTAACTTCTTGATACGATAAAAATAAAAAGGCTTAATATTTTGTCTTTAATGGGGTAAATTCGTCTTCAGGTGTATTAAATTTGAGTAAGACTGCTATTGAGAAGATCGTAAAAAAAGTTGTAGACGAAACCAATGATGAAATCAGGACAACTCTAGATGAGGAATTGAAGCACTCCTTGGAAATCTTGGAAGCAACAAAGAGAAAAACCGTTATGGAAGTCGAGAAGATTCAAGAGTCTACGAAGGGACAAGCAGAGACCGTAAGGCGGCGCATAATAGGGAGTGCAGAATTGGCTACAAGGAACAAGACCCTCGAATTCGTCGAGCAGAAAATCAATGAAATATTCCAAAAGGCCTTACAAAAATTTGAAGAAAATTCCTCCAACGAGTATAAATCATCTCTCAAATGGTTCTTGGAAGAAGCGGCAGACATGGTGGCCAGTAAAGACCTTATCGTATCTGCCAATAAAAAGGATAGCAAAATTCTTAAAGAAATTTTAGACGAAGTAGCTAAGACAAAAGGTGCAAATATTAAGATCGATGAGAAGCCTATCGAATATATAGGAGGGGTGAAGGTCAGGAGGTCTGATGGCACTATATCTTATGATAATACTATAGAAGGCAGATTAGAGCGCTTCAAGTCTCTGCTTAGGAGAAATTTAGGACTACTTTTTATGGGTAAGGGTGAATAAAATTGCCAGTAAAGGGAAAGGTCGTCTGGATAAGCGGTCCAGCAGTAAGAGCTGAAGGCATGTCAGAATCTAAGATGTATGAAACAGTGGAAGTGGGCGAAGACCGTATAGTAGGTGAGGTAATCCGGCTCACTGGAGATATAGCTTTCATACAAGTCTATGAATCTACCAGTGGGTTGAGACCTGGATATCCTGTCTATGGCACGGGTCAACCTCTATCCGTGACTTTAGGTCCTGGGATGATGGGAAAGATTTACGATGGGATACAGCGCCCCCTTGATGAGATAGCTATGAAGATAGGCTCATACATAGAAAGGGGGGTAGCTGTACCACCTCTATCATACGAGAACAAGTGGCTATTTAAGCCTGTAGTAAAGAAGGACGATATAGTTGAACCAGGGACCATCTTAGGAGTTGTTGATGAGACTCCTCTCATAGAGCACAAGGTTATGGTACCCCCAGATCACCATGGTGGAACTATCAAAGAAATAGTTGATGAGGGAGATTATACGATAGAAGAGCCTATAGCTGTAGTGGAAAAAGGGGGAGTGAAGAGCGAACTAAAGATGTACCACCGTTGGCCGGTAAGGATGGGCAGACCTTATGTCGATAGGCTCGACCCTTACGTACCTCTTTTGACTGGGCAGAGGGTGATCGATGCGTTCTTCCCTATTGCCAAAGGTGGTACTGGGATGATTCCAGGTGGGTTCGGGACAGGCAAGACTGTTACGCTTCATCAAGTAGCTGCTTGGGCAGATTCAAGAATAGTCTTTCACGTAGGATGTGGAGAGAGAGGTAATGAGATGACAGAAGTTCTAATAAAATTCCCAGAATTGAAAGACCCAGCTTCAGGGAGACCTCTGATGGAGAGGACCATACTAGTTGCGAATACTAGCAACATGCCTGTAGCTGCCAGAGAAGCGAGTATTTACACGGGAGTTACCATGGCAGAGTACTATAGGGATATGGGCTATGATATAGTACTAGTTGCAGATTCAACGAGTCGTTGGGCTGAAGCTCTTAGGGAGATAAGCGGGCGTCTAGAGGAGATGCCTGCTGAGGAGGGATATCCATCTTAC
>JAKLZD010000114.1 GCA_024256245.1 Candidatus Methylarchaceae archaeon HK01M | reverse complement strand
AGAGAAGAATTCATATATTTTTATCCTTTAGATAGTAGGCATTCCGGAAGGGATCTGATCCCCAATCACCTTACATTCTTCATCTTCAACCATGCAGCAATCTTTCCTAAGGATCTATGGCCTAAACAGATAGTGGTCAATGGTAGCGTCTTGATGGAGGGTAAGAAGATGTCGAAATCCTTCGGCAATATAATCCCCTTACGTCAAGCCATCAGGATTTATGGAGCAGACACTTCCAGGTTGGCAGTTCTCTCAACAGCAGAGTTATTGCAGGATGCGGACTTCAGCCCAACATTGGCGAGGAGCCTCAATGGAAGACTGGAGCGTTTTTATGACTTCGCCATGAATGTGATAGGTCTGAAAAGCGGATCTGAAAATGTTGAATTTTCAAGAGAAGAAAGATGGCTCATCAGTAAGCTACAAAAGACTATAAGGGCTGCGACCAAGGCTATGGATGAGCTCAGGGTTAGGGAGGCAATCAATTATGTGCTCTACGAGCTCGATCAAGATCTGCAATGGTATCTGAAGCGAAGTACTATGGAAGATTCATCTAAAAATAAAAAGGAGGCTATATCTAATGTACTCAAAATTCTTCTCAATACAAAGGTCAGACTCTTGGCACCCTTCACACCCTACATCTGTGAAGAGATCTGGGAGAAGATGGGTAAGGAAGGATTGGCTTCTGTTGCTGATTGGCCGACTTACGATGAGAAGAAGGTCGATGAAGAAGCTGAGGAGATGGAGGAGATGATCATGAAGACTTTGGAAGATACTTCAAATATAATCAAGGTCACTAAGATCAAACCGAACAGAATTTACTACTATACATCTGCTGAATGGAAGTGGGAGGTCTATTTAAAAGCTCTTGAGATATTCGAAACTGGTATATTGGAAATTGGTGGGCTGATGAAAAGATTTATGGAAGATACGAAAATGAAGAAGATGGGCAAAGAGCTTTACAGGTTCGTCCAAAGGATTTATGATGAGGTTTTAAAGATACCTCCTGATCTAAGGGAAAAGAGGTTAAGAATTAGAATTATTGACGAATTAAGTGCCTTAAGAGATGCTACTGACTTTCTAGAAAAAGAGATGGGCGCCAAGGTTGAAGTCTATAGTGAGGAGGATAGTAAGAAGTTCGACCCTAAGGATAGGGCGAAGTTAGCCCAGCCGTATAGGGTTGCCATTTATATCTTAAGTGAAGGCGAACCCCAATACTGAATCCTCGAGTGAAGACAAGCGTCGCAAGTTAATAGATGCTGAAGAATTGTTGTTTTGAGGCTTTGTCTAAAGAGATCTCATTAATAGTAAAAAAATAGAGTGTAGGAGCTTTAAAACAATTCCCTGTCCCAATTGTTTTAAACTCTTAATGAGAAAACGATGACCTACGGCGCCTACGACTTAAATTTACTTAACGAATAAGTAGAACTATAATGGAAATGTATCAAGATTCCAAGTGTAAACTTCCCATTCGCTAGTCCTGTCTTCCTTGAACAAAATCTGCAACGTTCCAGATTTCAGGTGTAACCCTGAAAGTGACCGTGAATTGAAGGATAAGATCATAGGTAATAGTTGTTTCGTTATTTCGATAAAATTCAAGGAGGGGTGCACTCAATCAGAGGTGATCTCATTCGCCAATCTTGACGGTTTGGATAAAAGGAAAGCATCTTCTGTCTTTGCTATCATAGACAGGTCGTAATAATTGTTTTAGTAACTATTTTTAATGATACACATCTATTAATAAAAGCTGAATGGCTCGAGGATGAATTTCAAATAACTACAGAAGGAATAGAGGTTCTCGACAATTTCGAAAATGCCGTGAACATTTCCGAGAGAGAGGAACCCGATGCTGTTCTATTGGCCGAGGACATCTTTAACTACAGAACAAAGGGCAGGAGACGAGAAAAATTACCTTCGTGAAATGAAAGATATCTTGACAGATTAAACGAACTGCCAGAGTGCCTTTTCCCATCAGATATAGAGAGAATGTATCATAGATTCATCCAAAGATACTTATCTCTTGAATCTCGATTTTTAAAAACCACAAGATTAAAAAGTGATCTTTAGTTAAGAAACTCAAGTAATGTCTTTATCAAATTGGGTCAGAAAGAGAAATGAGGAAAAAGAAAAGATTAGCAGGTTAGCCCCTGAGGATAGACTCGGGTATATCGGTGCCTGTGCCCAATGTTTGATAGCGATAGAGCAGAGTAACCGTCACTGGCTTCAACGGCTATCGAATCCCTCGTTTATGTCCAAGTTCGATGAGGCGACGTTAAGGGTTTTCTTTAAGAGGCTCAAAGAACTTGCTTTGGATAACATAGAGTTTGATGTAGAAGCTACAAGGAAAGATCTAGCATCTGAGCGTAAGGGACGAGGACCTTATGCATGATACTTTATTAGATATTGCTACAGTCTTCTAGAAAAATCTTAAGTTAAAACTCCTCTCTGATTAAGCTTTATGAATCCATATACTTGGGTCTTATCGTTGGATAATATGGCTTCAAGTCATTACAAAAATTGATACAAGTTTACTCTAGGGCTTCTCTGCCCAGTTTGGTCAAAAAAGCCTTAATGCCATGACTCTTATCAAGGCTCAACAATTTCATCTTTTCAAACCTGCTTAAAACTCTCAAAGCTCCCGATTTAGATATACCTAGCAAATCTCCCCATTCCTTATAAGACATGTATTCTCTGTGCTCGGCTATGATCCTCAAATATTCTTTGTCCTTTTTCTTTATATTTATTTTGACGTGTTTGGATTTGTTTTTCATCTTCTCTTCGACGATTCTACGCGTTTTATCATCCAGGAATCGATATTTTTGCAATTCATCCCATATGTTGCCAGATTTACCTAGACTTTGAATGAATTCGATGAAGTTATCACACAACACTATCTCATCATCAAAACCGTTAGAATCGTAAGTTGTCGTATAACCCGATCCCTCAACTATTCTGTATCCTTCTGGCTCGATTTCGCCCTTGACCAGTCCAGATAAAAGATCCAGAGGTGTGCTGAATAGAAAGATTCTCTCCATATCTGTAACCTCAGGTTTGAGTAACTTGACATTATATCCAAGAGTATGGTCAGGTAACGAGATTGAAAAACTCTGATCTACAATTTTGAACTCATATTGACCATCTTTTATCCGAAACTTCGAATTAGCAATAATATATATGTCGGCGTACCAATTCAAACCCTTTCTTCCATACTCGACTTTTAAAAAGGGAAAGTACCACCAACTTATATCAAAAGTCACGAGATCTTTTATATCCTCTGGGACCATCTTCTTAAACTCTTCATTTATTGCATCTGTTACTTTCTTCCTAAATCTTTCTTTACTCCAATCTATATTTGTGATTTTATGAGCAATACTTGGATAGCTCGGGAGATGTTTCCCAATCATTTTTATCGCCTCCCTATATGAGGAAGGTTTCTCCCTGAGCCTTCCAGCAAATTCGTTGAGTTTGATTTCGATATCTCCAAGATGGTATCTTGCAGCTGCCTTTGAGAGGAATTCTAGTTTCTGCTTCCTGACCTTATCTCTTATTTCCTTAAAATTCCACGTGATTTCGAATGGAACGTCATATGATTTTTTCCCCTTCTTTAAGTATTCTTGAATTATATCCCTATACTTTTGAATGGTTATTAAATCATTCTCAGTTGAGAAGAATGCGACATCTTTTAAGAATACCTCGTCTTCCTTTATTGCTTTAATTATATCTTCGAGTTTTGGTATATCTTTTGTATTATCTTTCAATAAAAAGGCGAGTTGAACTTTTAGAGGTTTTCCTTTTACGATTTCAACTTGTTCCTCTAAAGGGAGAGACTCGAGATATTCATCTAAGGTCATCTCATAGGCACCCTGACCTAATTTTTTTATGTTCTCTCTCGAAACTCTTATATGTCTCATATTACATAATTTTAACTTCATAATTTATAAAATTTTTGGATAAAATATGAAAAAGCTCTATAGACGCTATAGATTAAAATAATATTTAAGAAGAAAAAAATAAAAAAGCTATAGAGTCTATAGCGCCTTTTTATGATAAGTCGAAATCAAGATCGACAGAAGTGATCAAGTATAATCGTGATCGTTAGAGCTTTACATTCCCCCTATATCCAAGCGAGCGTTTCTACATCATTCTTTGATAATAATCTAAGTTTTCAATTAGCGTTGAAAAATCGTTGACTAACCGTTGACAAGCAAGAGTTGACTAAAATGTTGAAAATGGGATTTCAACGG
>JAKLZD010000102.1 GCA_024256245.1 Candidatus Methylarchaceae archaeon HK01M | reverse complement strand
GGAATGATGTCTGTGTATACCGCACCTATCCCTCTACCTCCTCCTAAAAATTCTAATGTTCTAAATATCAAGTTCCCGCTTATACCATCTGGTGCTAAAATGAAAGTTGCCTTTTCTTTTATTGCATCCTCTATTAATATTCCATAGTGCTTTATATCCAGTACCAATCTCTCTTTAATCATGTTTGCTAAAAACTCTCCTTCTTTAAGTGTCTTATCCACTTTAGAACTTCTTCCAAAGTCCTCCTTTCTTCCTCCTGATAGAACAGCGATTTTAGGATCGATATCTAATTGTTTATGCAAATTCAGGGCGTGCTCTACAAGAATCTGCTTGTCAATTAGTTCGTTCCCTTCATCTATTCCAACTGGAGCGAAGAAGAATAATTCTCCCCTGAAAGTTGAAAGAAGAGATATTCTATGTGTACGAGTTAACTTAAAGCTTTTTTTCATCTCTTTTATAACCTTTGTCGCAGAAAGAGAACCCCTTATCCCAGCATCTACATAGTTCTCTTTGACGAGCTTCACAATTTCAAACCAAGGTCTATCGCTATGAACGATCTCTAACTCGTCTGTCAAATATCTTCGAATCGCGGATTCATCTCCCACTAAGATTGCTTTTGCAAAACCTTTCTTCTGGGCGATTATTGCAGATGAAACAGTTTTAGAGGTGAAATCCTCTCTCTCTGAGCTTACTCCTATCGCTACCTTTGCAAACCTCTCTTTTGCTATTCCTCTAATATATTCTATAGTTAACATCTTTATACATTTCTCCTTTTAACTTTCTTTAATATCATTTGTAAAGGCTACACACTCCCTTCATTGTGATAATGATTGATGAAGCGCCTTTTTTATTAGTTATTTTAGCGACACTTGTTCCTAATAAATCAATTATTTTCCAGCTAATAGATCTATTTATCAGGTCCCTCCTATCTTTAACCTTACTATCATCTTTTGATCGATTCTATTATCTTAAATGTTTCTTCTCATAAACGGGGTTTAATAAATTCGCTACAAAAGAGGTTAGAAAGCAAGATTTTATATCTTTTTGTTGGAATACGATCAGATTCTTTCCTCTTCATTCATATAAGAAAATATTATTTTATAACATCCTTTATATGGGTATTATTTTAATTAATATTATACCAAAATGTATACAGAACCCAGAGAAGTTAAATTTCATCCATGCTTCAATGAGAAGGCACACATTAATGTAGCAAGGGTCCATCTTCCAGTTGCTCCTAAATGCAATATTCAATGTAACTACTGTTACAGATGTATAGATCCATTAGAAGTTAGACCCGGCGTCAGCTCAAAAATTCTTCAACCGAAAGAGGCATTACATTATTTAGGGATAGTCGTCAAAGAATTTAAGGAACTTAAGGTTGTAGGAATAGCCGGTCCAGGCGAACCTTTATTCAATGTAGAAACATTCGAGACCTTAAAACTCATACATGAAAAATATCCAACATTATACTTATGTGTGGCTACGAACGGTCTTCTACTTCCTGATAAAATAGACGAATTGGGAAATGTTGGAGTCGAATTTATCACTATAACTATAAACGCAGTCGATCCAGAGATAGGCTCTAAAATATACTCTTTCGTTTATTATAAAGATAAAATGGTTAAAGGATTAGATGCCGCTAAAATTCTCATTTCTAATCAAATAAAAGGAGTCGAGTTGGCTGTTAAAAGAGGAATGATTATTAAAGTGAATACTGTACTCATACCTGGAATCAACGATCATCATATAAAGGACGTTGCTAAAAAGATTAAAGAGGCAGGAGCATATGTTCAAAACATAATTCCATTGATCCCGATCGGCGTATTTAAAGGGAGACGAACTCCCACGTGTGACGAACTTCAAGGCATAAGGAAGAAATGTGAAGAGATCATCAGACAATTCAGGTTATGTAAAATGTGTAGAGCTGATGCAGTTGGAATACCGGGTCTAGAGGTAGGCTTTATGGAAAGGCAGTATGGAACAAGCGAATACTTTCATGCTTAAATTAATTTTTGGAGGATAGCTATCTCTCTAACTTTCTCTATAACTTTAATTGCATCAAGGTTTTTAAGATCAATTCTATGAGTTTCTATTAAATCCAATATTTCATCTCCCTCCCAACTTGTTAATAATTTCTCATTAACGGCTATGTTAACTATTCTTCTATAAGTTCTCAATGGATAATATAATTTCTGAGATAATTTTAATATTTTTTCAGCAGTTTTAGCTTTTATTAAATTTCTTTCGACAAAAACCTTTGAATTATATCTAATGTTGATCAATGGTTCAGACAGAGGCTCTAAAGTGTCAGGAGAAAATATCAGTGCAACTTCGTCATCTGAATTAATCTCCCCATTTCTATACATCTCGTAAATACGCCCTACACCAACCATTCCAAAAACATCAAGCTCGGCTGCTCTCAAAGCACCCATGCTACTGCCTCCAATCAAGATGACACCTTTATCTAGAAGGTATAGAAGCTCTCTCGGAGAGACTGCAACTTCACTAAAGAAAATGCCATCTATTATTCCTATGATTTTAGCTCCATTTTTGAAAGCTTTGGTCGCATCTCCACGCTTAATGGGCGGCATATATGTAGCTTTATCGAAGAGCTCTTTTGCTTTCTTTGGATTGAGGCTAGGTCCTGTGAATATTATTATTTTTTCTCCCAATATCTCTCCTCTAAAAGCCTACTTCCTCTCAATCCTATTCTATCGATATCTAAACCATACACTTCTAGACCTGGGACAATCACTCTTATAGTCGGAACCCCAACTTCTCTTCTTGTTAAGTCAACTACTATTACTTGACAAAGTCCCTTTTTTCTAAGGATTGGAAGGATAGACATTAGCTCTTCTAAAATATCTCTTTTAGCCATATTTGGAATGCTTCGAAGTTCTTTAACATTATTTGATTCTGAAAACCAGTGTCTATTTATCTTCTTTATCTTCTCATATCCAAGCATCCTCATGAAATCAGCTTTATGAGTATCCTCCCTAGCTCCCTGTATCTGAGTCAACCTACTCTGTGCAACTTCAGTTAAAGCTCTAATCACTGCTATCTCAGGGTCTAAGTGAGCGCCAAAACCTATAGTTAGGAGAGCTGAATCCTTTATCTTTAAATCCTCAGAGACTGCCGCTATTACTGGTATGTTTAGATCAGATGTGATCTCTCTTATTATGATTTTAATCTCATTCTTCTCGAATTTTTCTATCAATTCATTGACTAAAACGGATTCGAATGAGGTGTAGATCATATATGTCTCATCTTTCGTCAATTCGACTAGACTCCAAGCATCTCTCTCAATTACCTCCATCAAGCCATGCAGAATAGCTTCCTCGATTGTATTTCCAGAAGCTAACCCGTTGGTATTTGTTCTGAACAAGTGAAGATCTTCTTTTTGATAATATGGATGGAAAACTGCACTTATAGGAACAAATATTTCTTCATTTCGAAATATATCATAACCCTTAATCCATCTTAATGGAGCGTCAGGTCCATAGGAAGTGAGAGACGGTATTATCAGCGCTGAGGGATTTAAAACATTACATTTCGAGGATAGATCTCTGAACGATCCTTTGATTATCTTTTGCTGGTCTTCCAATTTGACTTCAGCAGAATACCTCTCAATCGCCTCCATTATCGCTGAAACCTCGGCATGAACCTCCATCATACCCTTTCCAGAGTAAACAGAAACTGCGCCTTCTGCTGCTCTAGGTCTAACGCATGAGTAAACAGGAATTCCTACTCTATCCAATCCAGTTATACTGGATACTCTGGTGACGCCTATAACTTCAATCTTCGGTTTTATCCATTTTAAAGTTTGTTCAGGAGAGACTATTCTATGTGTTCCTATCGTATAATTTTTAGGACAACTCTTTAATTTTATCTCACTCTTTCCAGATAACATTTAATTTCCTTCCTTTTTAGCTGTCAGTTGATTCAAAGAGATTGCGAACGATATCACTTTATCTTTTATTTCCTTAAAATTAGAGTTGAGATACTTTACTCTTTTGAAAATCTCATCATAAATTATTCTGCCAAATTGATCGTCATTTTTAACTGATAAAACAACTGAGTTCTCATCTAGTGAATAACTCTTTAAAAGCCCATCTTGGTCGCCATCAACGATTCCAATTATAGGAATTTTAAATCTCGACAATATATCTCCTGCAATAGATGTTGTGTCGTCTCCAATTGTAACTGCTCCACTTATTCCATTTTTTATTTCTTCGTAAATGTTTGCACCCGAATAAATCGTCACTCCATGATCTATGAATATAATAAGGTCTTGCTTCAAACTTTTTTCGAAATATCTACGCTTAAACTTAGTTCTTCTTAAGAGATTCGTAGTGTTTACTTTGGCATTAAATAAATCGATCTTCCCCTTTTGACTTAACTTAGCCAGTCCATGATCTTTAAATATTAAAACATCCCCACCTATTACCTCGCCTTCAAATTCCTTTAGAACTACATCATCTGAAGTGGATCGGCCCACAACTACTCCATTGATAAGAACAAAATCTCCTTTTTCAACAGCCAAGATCCTTCTATATTTGATGCCATTTTCGATCCACATCGTTTCTTCAAAATCAGGGGGCGAAGTCTGATTAAATCCTAACTCCTCTGCTAAAGCTAGGCTTAAATTGCTTTTTTTGCACCAATTGATAACTATCCTATTTTTAGCCTCAACCTCTATTATAGGTATCTCAGGGCAGTCTAATTTCTTAACCAAGTGCCAACAGAAGGCATGAGATTTGAGAGAGTTATTAGAATATGCCGCTATAACTACAGTATCAAACTCCTTAGCCATCTCTGCCAAACATTCAATGGTCGATCTGAAATCAAATACGATCTGATGATCCATGTAATTGTCTATTAGGGCAATGGTGCCCATCGTTCCACAAATCTTAGCTTTATACCAACCAAACTTACTCAATATAGTTAATATCTTCCTTGCCCAACCTGAATCAATTATTTCAGGCCTATGGAAAATTACTCCTATTTTCATATTCTTATAACAAAATACGTTTATCATTATAACTTTTTGTATTTATAGTAAATGCATATATCCATTATATAATCGTCAAGTATATATTGAAATTCCTTATTTTTATATGTAGGTTAAAAATGATCAGAGTAAGAAGTATAAGTAAACCGATAGTTGCATTGATCATTGTAGGGGTTTTAGTCACAGGGATTTTCGTCGGATATTATTTAGGTTTCTCTACAAAGCCTTCGGGATTGGAACCGGTACGCATTGGATATCTAGTGGGCGATATACATCAAATAGAATTTTACACAGCATACGCTCAAGGATGGTATGAAGAAGAGGGCATCGCTCCCATAAAGAAGGAATACCTATACGGCATGCCCGAAATGATGGATTTTGCAGCTGGAGAATTGGATGCTGGTTATGTTGGATGTGTACCAGCGCTCATCATGGCAAGCAAAGGAGCTGAAATCGTGATCCTATCTTCATCGAATGAGGAGGGATCTGCGATAGTTGCCAAGCCCGAAATCAACAGCATCGAAGAATTAGATGGGAAAATTGTTGGGCATCCAGGGTTAGGTTCGATTCAAAGTGTTATGATCAAGATGGTTGCAGAAGAATTTAACGTTACACCCACCTACATAGATTACTCAATTACAGAACTTCCCCTTGCCCTTGAAAGGGGAGATATAGATGCTTACATAGCTTGGGAGCCCTTCTGTGCGGAGGCCGTCGTTAGGGGCATTGGACACATAATATACACATCTCACGATATTTATCCTGATCATCAATGTTGTGTATTTTACGTTTCAAAGCAACTCTATGATGAAAGACCTGAGATAGTGAAGAAGTTGCTTAAAGTTCACGTAAAGGGTCTAAATTACATTCAGGAAAATTCTACCGATGCTATTCAATCATTCGCCTCTCTTACAGGTAGAGATGTAGATGTCTGTCAA
Source organism: Candidatus Methylarchaceae archaeon HK01M (assembly GCA_024256245.1). Classification (GTDB taxonomy): domain Archaea; phylum Thermoproteota; class Nitrososphaeria; order Nitrososphaerales; family JACAEJ01; genus HK02M2. The sequence goes on along the minus strand of JAKLZD010000102.1, from coordinate 2,423 downwards.
GAATGTTGGCAAAGAATGGTTTGGGGCTACCATGTAAACAGAGAAAGTATGATTACCTTCACAGATGCTATGATAGATCAAGGTAAGATTTCAGCGGAGGACGTACCAGATGCCACTGCCTTTGTAAATGATCTTATAGATGAGATTCTTCTTAACGAAGTTATTACTGAGATAGATATTACTTAATAACGGGGGCTTTAAGGTAATTCTAACATGGGACATAGATACAGAACCTTACTAATTGGAACCATTACCTTCTCTGTTTTTCTTCTAATCTGGCAGTTAGTAATCATGTTTTCTCCAACAGTTTTTCTTAAAGATGCCGGTCCTATAGATTCAATTTTAGCACTTGTAAAGCTTGCTACAGAAGGAGATATAGAAGGGATAAGTCTTTATAATCACACTATTGCTAGTGTTCTTCGAGTTTTAGCAGGATTTTTAGCTGCATGTTTGACTGCGATTCCACTCGGGATATTGATGGGTTTGAGAAGCGAAATATACGAGGGCGCTAAACCAGTGCTTGAGCCACTTCGCTTTATACCACCTATAGCTTGGATACCGTTAGCAATTCTCCTGCTTATTGGATTCTCACGTTACGTATTCTTGATATGGCTTGGTGCTTTCTTCCCAATCTTGGTGAATACCATGGTAGGAATAAAGGCAGTGAAACCAACACTAATTGAGGTTGCCAAAGTCTTTGGGGCAAAGAAAAGGCAGATTGTTTCAAAAATCGTGGTACCTAGTTCTTTACCAGAGGTTGTTGCTGGCATGAGAATCGGATTAGGGATTGGTTGGATGTGCATCGTGGCTGCTGAAATGATAGCGCCAGAAGTGACAGGTTTAGGCAAATTGATATTAAAAAGCGCCCAATTGTTCCATATAGACGTCGCTATTGCTGGCATGATAGTTATAGGAATTCTAGGACTCATCATGAACGAAACTTTCTTAATATTCGAAAGAAGAATGTTTAAGTGGCGCAGAGAGATCAGAGTATGAAAGCAAAAGTTAATGTGAAGGTAAGTATTAAAAATGTCTCTAAAGCCTTTAGTAAGCTACAAGTAATAGACAACATATCGTTCGATGTAGTTGAAGGGCAGTTTGTTTGTATCGTAGGCCCATCTGGATGCGGGAAGACTACATTTTTGAAGATGGTAGCTGGATTAGAAGCACCATCTTCTGGCTTGATACTCGTGGATGGTTTTCCTCCTAACCCCAAAAATCGTAACATAGGTTTCGTCTTTCAAGAAGAATCCCTGTTACCTTGGAGAAACATCTACGAAAATATAAGATTCGGATTAGAATTACGTAGTAATAAAGATAGAAAAAGCGATTCCATCATCGAGGAAATGATAAAGCTTGTTGGTCTAAATGGTTTTGAGAATTACTATCCAAATCAGATTTCAGGAGGCATGAATAAAAGAGTAGCCATTGCCAGAGCTTTAGCCGTCGAACCTTCGATTTTGCTGATGGATGAGCCCTTCGGCGATCTAGATGCACAGACTCGATGGATCATACATAAGGAGCTTAAATCGATTCATGAAAAGCTCAAGAAGACCATAATATTTGTGACTCACAATGTAGAGGAGGCGGTATATTTAGGAGATTTGGTACTCGTCTTTAGTAAACGTCCAATAAAGATTAGGGAAGTTATACCGATCGAACTTCCGGATCCTAGGGATAAGCTTAGCGAACAGTTCATAAAGTATAGAGAGAGAGTGATTGGGCTTCTGAGAGAAGATTTAGTTTTAATATAAAGTAAAGAGGAGATTGAGTTCGCTATAAACGAGGTGACACACAGTTCTATTTGTTTCATAATGAAACAAAAATTTAAAAACTTCACTTATAGAATCGATTAAGGAATTAAATGGAGTTTAAGATAAAAAAAGCAACCGTCGTCCTAACTGTAATCCTCATAATCGTGATAATAACCTCTTATGGGATGTACAATTTCCTCTCATCAAGCTATATGTCAGATTCAACAGTAACATTGATAGATGGTGTAGGTCGATCTAAAACAATCAAGCATCCTGTCGAACGAATAGTTTCTTTGGCATCTTCAGTATCAGAAATATTATGTACACTAAATGCAAGTGAAGTTCTGTGTGCTGTAGATCAATATAGCACTTTTCCCCCTTACTTGAAGGAGAAACTAGATACCATGGATAATTTTAACATTGGCTCTGGAGCAACGCCAAGCATAGAGATGATTGTATACCATAAACCAGATATCGTATTTGCATGGCCATATTGTACAGTTATAGATGAGATCGAAGATCGAGGAATTCCTGTCTACGTTTTAGGATATCCTGATGATATGGCCGATATAATCGATCTTATAAAAACGGTGGGTTATATAATTGGAAGAGAAGATCGAGCAGAAGAAATCTCAAGTTTTATGAGTGGATATGTAGAAATGTTTGATG
>JAKLZD010000095.1 GCA_024256245.1 Candidatus Methylarchaceae archaeon HK01M | reverse complement strand
GAGTTTCGAACACGATTCTTGAAAAAGAATTTGTATTATTCTATCTAAAAGATATTGTAAATCTAATGGTTCATACTCTTTTCTTAAAGAAAAGAAGAAGGTTAGACAACCTTGCCCAGTCGTCTCTAGAAGGACCAAGCTTTCTGAAACTTATAGGGACCATGGCTGTCATGCCCATCTTCGTATTCATTCTATTCCAGACCTTCGGTAGTCGGGAGCTTGTCTCCCATGGGTAACTCTGGGAACTTGTCTTTAATCCTCTCCTCTGCTACTATGGAGGCCTCCGATATTATCCTTTCAGCATCTTCGTTGGCTGCTTCGAAGTTGAGTGTGCGACTTTCTACCTGCCCTGCCTCTACGAGGATACTACTGAGTAGACCGCTGATTTCTCCCATTTCATGATCCGCCTCTGGCAGTACGCTGCCTATCCCTGACTTCACGTTTCTTATAACCGCCATAGCAGGAGTAAGTGTGACGACTACATCACCGAGCTCCTGGACAGTATTCAAACGCAGAACTATCTGCTCAAGAGCGATCTTGGCCTGTGTGGCCATCTTGTTCATCTTTCTTATTTCAGCAAGTTCGTTTGCAAACATGGATGCATGTGGCATATCGTGTCTTTGAATCGCTGAAACTATTCTCTTAAATATGGCATCATCTTTACTCCCCAATCTAGCAGTAACGGAATCGAGTTTCGAGATCTGTACGTTTATCTGCCTCATAGCTGCGTCTAACCTTGGCTTCAGGGGACCTGGTGGTCTTATGGTCTCCTTGATCTTCTCACCGATGGTTGGAGATGAGGATTTTGTCCATCTATCGGCAAATTGTGGCATCTTTTTTCAACACCTAGCAGAAGTTAGAAGTTGTTGATGATAAGAAAGATGGTATAGAAAATTAAATCAAATAGTAAAATGACATATGAAATCGAAAATTACTAGATTGTCGGTAATACGACTATAAGTAATGCTGATGCTATAAAAAAAACAAGAATAATTTGCAACTAACTATAACGGCGGGGATTTAAGGCCAATTTCTTCAGCAATCTCATCGAGTTTAACAATAACTAAGGGTCTTTCCGGGTTAAATGAAGACCACCCTTCCTCTTTTTTGAAACCATGGGCAGTAAGAAAATTTTCTGAAAGTTTTTGTTTTCCCTCTTCCGCCATCTTTTTAATAACATCTCCTCTTTCCTGAGGATCTTCAACAACCTTTAACTTTCCTCTTAAAACAACGAAACTAAATTCGCTAAGATCTGGTTTGTAATTTTCAATTTCAATACAAACCCGGTTATCCCTCTTAAGTAGTCTCATCTTCTTACCATAGTTTGTAAAGTGAAAGTAAAGAAAACCGTTCATTAGAACATATCTAAAAGGAACCGTATATGGATACTTGCCTCCCTTGAAAGAAAGTCGACAAAGCATTTGTTCTTGAATAAGTTTCTCTATCTCCTGCTTTTCCATTTTCGGCAATTTAACTATCTTCGATTTATCCACCATTTATAGAATTTTGATGTGAATTGTTTATTAATATTCTGCCGAGGAACTTGGGCGGAGTAATCATCTCATCAATATATGGAGATGATGTAAAATCAGAGGTCCTGCCAACTTCAACCATAAAGTTTTGAATACGAACTAAAATATACTTTTCATCTAAGCTTCAACTATATTTTACCCATGTATTTTTTTTGAAATTTTTTTATTGAATATGTTAAGTTTCTGATTTGGCTGTATTTTGACCTCATAAAAAATGTTATTTAATAAAAGAAGTATTCATATTTCGGTGGGAATTTTGAAGTATTACGATTTCGATGGAGAGTTGCAGAAAGTCTTCGATGCCTCTTATTCTAGAATTCCTCCAATAAACTGGAAAAGCTGGCTTGATATATCTTCAAGAGAAGAATACGAGTTATTCGCACTTAAAATATCCGGCCTCTCATCGATTGATAACCTTTTTGAAAGAATTAAAGTTGAAAAGACGGATTCCAGACTTGTTTCCATAGATGTTAAGTCCTTTTCAGACTCTTATAATGGCTCACATCCACTTTACTTATGTCATACTTCAGGTACTTCAGGAGTCCAACTCTCTGACCTTAAATGGTTTCATATGTCAAAAGAAGTGGTGAGGAATCGATGGGCTCCTGGCATGCAGGCCATATTTCAAGTAAGTGGTCTAGACAGTAGTTCATCTGTAGTGGTCTTTGTTCCATCAAGGATCAAAAGTGACGGTATGTCAATTTTCGAAGGGAAAAAGCTAATCAAGCTTTACTCCTCAGAGTTCTCACAGAGACTTATGCTCTCTCTGATTAAGCCTCTTTCATACTTGCTTTATGAGTATAAAGATGCCAACAGCCTGCAGACGATCGCAAGACTCTTATCGATGGAGAAGATATCAGTAGTTTCTGCTCCAGCCTCGACGGTACTAGGATGGGCCGACTTGATGCGATTACGCCAAGGCTTGAAGAAGTCACAGTATATAGTTTCAGATAACGAAGATCCAGAGTTGTCTGAACTCATGGGTTTAATCGAGAGTCTAGGATTTGATACTGCTACGATTGAGATTCAAAGACGGCTTTCAGATCTTATGTCAGAAGCTACCTTAGTTTTCAGTATTTCTTCAATTACCGAGAGAGAGTGGTCAATAATCCGTGATTTCATGAAATGGGAAAAGGGCGCTGAAAGATTCACCAACCTTTATGTTGGGAGCGAGATAGGTCCATTTGCCGCCAATATTCATAAAGACGTGCCAGAGCTTTCTTCGAACGAAAGAATGTGCGTTTTTCCATTGACCTTACCTGTAATAGAACGCAGGGGAAAACTTGATCTAATAACTCGTAGCGAATATCGAATTGGTAGGCTTCTCGTATCATATATGAATTGTCGGGATCCTATAATCAACGTCGACACAGGAGATGTAATAATGATCGAAAGCCAAGAAGGTCTCCCAATGATCGCTGGTGAAGTGTTACGTGCGGAATTTCGTCTAAAGTCAAAGTTGATGATTCCTCCCGAGGTCAGAGCTCCCAAAGAATACAACGTCTTTGTTGGCGATTATTTTGACCTTGAAGGTCTGGAGATCGTCAACCCACGCCGTCTGCTATTATGCTTAGCTAAAAGATTTAACTTCGATAAAAGATCATCGATGGTACTTAGAAAAGGACTTGATGACAGGTCTTGGTCAATGTTTTTACCTATCACTCAGGGCAACAAGCATTCTAACATATCTAAGATTTGGAAAAAACTACCTCTATGTCCTGGCGGAGATTCAATCATGTTTGCAATAGAGAGAGGTTCGCTTCAATTGGGAACTCTAGATCAGAATCCCGTTAAAACTCAAATACCGCGCACAGAACTCCTAAAACGCGTCAGGAAGGGGGAACTTCCGAAAGGAGTTCTAAAGCGATGGCCCCTCTATGTAGTGGTTCCTCTCACAATTTCAGAACCTAAATTATAGTACTGGGTAGGAAAGATTTGTTATCCTTCAAGGAAACTTTATGTCTAATCGAATGGACCAAGAAAGAATATACTACGAAGCAGAAGATCATTACATATATTCCTGCAGGTTTGTTTTTTTTAATATTGATCCCATTTACTCTTGCAATCGTTTTACCTTCTCTGGACTCGTCTTTAGGTTTACCCGAACTTATATTTGGCCCTTTCAATTTTATCATAGCCCCCTTCTTCCTCATACCAGGCTTCTTATTTTCAGCTTGGTCTGTTTTCGTTCAATTCAAGATTGGAAAAGGAACACCAATCCCGACGATTCCGCCAAAAAAGTTAATCGTAAAAGGGCCTTATTCTTACTGTAGAAACCCAATGGGTCTAGGAATCTTTATCCTTTATCTGGGATTTGGAATCTTGACCGGTTCTCCATCTTCAATTGGATTTACCATATTGTTTATGTCATTACTTCTGGCATACTATAAATTCATTGAAGAGAAGGAACTTGAAGAAAGATTCGGTCAAGAGTATATAGAATACAGGAAGAAAACCCCATTCTTAATTCCACGGAGAAGAAGAAATGATAAAGAAAAAAGGAAATAAAGAAACGAATCGAAGACATCGATTCTATAAAGGAGAGGAAGTCGCCTCAAAGGAATTTTAAAGGATTCATGGGTTGTTGAATTCTTATATTGAACTTTAAACGATTAGAAATAAGAAGATACAAATAATATGATTCAACAAGAGAGAATTAAAAATCTAAGTGGTAGAGAGATTAAACAGGGAAGTTACGTGCTTTATTGGATGCAAGCCTCTCATAGAACGGAGTACAACCACGCCCTCGAGCACGCCATTTCACAAGCTAACAAGTTGAATAAGCCTCTTTTGGTATTTTTTGGACTAATGAATAATTATCCTGAGGCAAATGAGAGACACTATTTTTTCATGCTTGAAGGCCTTAAGAAAGTTCAATCTTCCCTTGAGAAGATGGACATTAATATGGTGATTTGGGATAAGTCTCCGGAGGTTGGCGTCGTTGAGTTATCGAATGATGCCTCCTTAGTTGTTGTGGATAGAGGATACTTAAAAATACAGAAAGAATGGAGAAAATATGTGGCCAAACGTATTGAAGGTCCTTTAGTACAAGTTGAAAGTGATTCGATTGTGCCTGTTGAAGTGGCATCTCCAAAGGAAGAATATTCTGCCGCCAGTTTCAGACCCAAGATAGAAAAGAAACTGGATTCTTACATTATTCCATTGAAAAAGAACCGTCCCAAAATAGGTTCCCTTGACCTTGATTTTTACTCCTTTAATATTAAAGATATTGAAAAAGCAATCTTTCGTCTAAATATCGATAGAAGCGTCAAAAGAATAAATGAATTTCATGGAGGTACAATAGAGGCCAAAAAACATCTTGAAGCTTTTTTGAATAATAAATTGGATAGATACCCCGAACTCAGAAATGACCCTACCGTCAATTACCTATCAAATATGAGCCCTTACCTACATTTCGGACAGATTTCTCCATTATATATCGCTTTAAAGGTTTTAGCGACCGATAATCTTGGAAAAGATGTTTATCTAGAGGAACTCATCGTAAGAAGAGAGTTGAGTCTAAATTTTGTTTTCTACAATATGAATTACGATTCCTTTAACGGGCTTCCTGAATGGGCTAGAAAGACATTGCTCGAGCATAAGAAAGACCCAAGGGAATACACCTATACTTTAGAAGAATTTGAAACTGCTGAAACTCACGATCCTTACTGGAATGCCGCCCAGAAGGAAATGATGTTTCGGGGAAAGATGCACGGTTATATGAGGATGTATTGGGGAAAGAAGATCCTTGAGTGGAGTAAAACCCCAGAAGATGCCTTTAAAACTGCTCTTTACCTGAATAATAAATATGAACTGGATGGGAGGGACCCCAACAGTTATACTGGTGTTGCGTGGTGCTTCGGAAAACATGACCGCCCTTGGAAAAATAGACCCATTTTTGGTAAAATAAGGTATATGAATGATAAAGGTCTAAAAAGAAAGTTTGACGTTAACAGATATGTGGAAAAATTTTAGCTTAGAGGCATATCCATTTTTAATATATTTTTAAATCTTTTATAACAAAATTCAACATTTTCATAAATATCCAAGCTTAAGGTTATCATCTTCGCCCATTGAAACACGCCATCAAACGATTTCATTCTGACTGCAGCCAAATCCCTAACATTCTAAACATGATATTTAAAGCCAGGAATGTCCCTCTCCTCTCACATCCTATCTATATTATCTCTAAATCATTCTTCCTACTACTAGTTTTTAGGAGGAAAACTATTAAGTAGCTATGATTGATTGTCCTTAAATATGAGTGCCACAACTTGTTGGAAGGTCAAACCTCACGCTGCCATTATTGGTGCTGGGCGTACAACCTTTGGAGAGCATTGGTATAAAGACCCTGAAAAGTTGATGATGGAAGCGGGGATTAATGCTGTGGAATCAGTGGACTTTGGAATGGGAAGAAGAGATATTCAAGCCTGCTATTTCGGTAGCTTCCTTTATCAGACAACCAACAAGCTTGCCTTGGTTTCTGGCTATATGGCACGAGAATTGGGACTTAACATTCCTATGAATACTACAGAAGCCGCATGTGCTTCTGGGGGCTCGGCCCTCTATAACGCTTGTACAGCTATAAAATCGGGTATGTATGATCTTATTCTTGTAGGTGGTTTTGAGAAGATGACGGATCGGTCAAGCAAGATTATTGACGACCTTATGTTTGCTTCTGATCCTTATGAATTCGATGCGGGCTTCACCTTCCCTAGTTTGTATGCAACTATGATGGCAAGATACATCCACGAATATAGTCGCAGAGATCGAAGATGCATAGAAGCCTTAGCACAGGTCGCTTGTAAGAACCACCATCATGCTGTTAACAATAAATATGCTCAATTTAGGCGAAAGATTAGTGTACAAGATGTACTCAAATCCCCACTCATAGCTGATCCTATAAGGCTTCTTCATTGCTCACCCATTTCTGATGGTGCAGTTGCTGTAATTTTAACAAAGCCTGAGCTAGCGAAGAAATATACAGATACACCA
>JAKLZD010000040.1 GCA_024256245.1 Candidatus Methylarchaceae archaeon HK01M | reverse complement strand
ATGAGAGTCGTGAGCTACACTTGAGGCGATAGCCCCTTCTTTAAGTCCAAAACCTTTCACAAAACCCTTTCCAATTCTTCCACTGTTTTTATGCCTCTCTACAACACATATCTTTATCACATCATTCTCAGCGTCTGAAGAGAGCTGCCCTCCCTCTACACATAAATCATGCTTTAGTGCTTTAGTGTATATCTGACTCTCGATGGCGCCTATAACTCTAACAGTGACCCTCTCCTTCCCTTTTGCATAAGATATAGCTAGGTCTTCAGGACGGATTTCCCTTAGGTTCATGGTTTCCTGAATAGATCTTTCGATAGAGGTTTCTTTAACCTTCAACAGATATCGACCATTCTTTGCAACTAAGTTACCATCTATGATGACTAGGTCTGCATTGAAATCTTTAAGATTGTCCATTACTACGATGTCGGCACATTTTCCTGGAGAAACCCCTCCTAGATGCCTAAGACAGTAATGCTCGGCAGGGTTCAAAGTAACCATTCTTATAGCTTCTATGGGATCCAAACCCTCACCAACAGCCTTTTTTAAGTTGTAGTTGACATCCCCCTCTACCAATAAATCCCCCACGTCTTTATCATCGGTTACAAACATAAAATGCCTAGAATTCTTTTTCGATACGATCTTTATAAGCTCTGAAAGGTTTTTTTCTGCCGTCCCCTCCCTTATCATGATCCACATCCCAAGAGATAGTTTTTCAAGAGCCTCCTCCTTCGTCGTACACTCGTGGTCTGATAAGATCCCAGCTGAGATGTAGGTGCAAAGATCTCTGCCTCTGAGGCCAGGGGCGTGGCCATCTATGGGCATACCTTCACATGTAGATATCTTTTCAAGATCATCCTTCTTTTTTGCTATTACACCTGGGAAGTCCATGAATTCGCCTAGACCAATTATCCCCTTGAGCCTTCTAAGTTTCTTGATTTCGCTAACGCTTATTTCAGCCCCTGAAGTTTCAAGGTGAGTCGCTGGAACACACGAAGGTATCATGAAATAGGCCTTTAGTGGGGTTCTTCTCGAATCCCTTAACATGAATTTCATACCTTCTATTCCCTTGACATTCGCTATCTCATGAGCGTCTGCTATGACACAGGTAGTGCCTCTAGGAATCACAACTCTTCCAAACTGACTTGGGATCATCATGGAGCTCTCTATATGCATGTGTGCATTGATGAAACCTGGCAAGATATACTTCGATCCAAGCTCGATTTTTTCTTTCGATCTTATAGGATCGCTACCCACATAGGTAACCATCCCATCTATTATTCCAATGTAAGACGGGGATATAATTCCTGTATATACATTGACCAGTTTTCCATGTAAAGTGATATCGGCAGGAGTCTTTTCCAAGGTCCCTACCCATAAAGCTTATCACCACTCAATAATAAATAAATCGTATGGAGATCGGTAAAAAAAAGTTCATAATGCCAAGTATAAATGATATAGATGAAATGCTTTCGAAGCTTGCCAAGATCATAAAGGAGAACAATTTCGAGCCAGACATCCTTATAGGTGTATCGAGGGGTGGTCTCATACCAGTAGCAATTCTATCAGACAAGCTTGGCGTAGAAAGCAAGATAGTGGGGGTGAAATACTACTGTGGTGTTAAAGAGACAAAGGAAAAGCCCGAAATCACTCAAAAGATTTCATATGATCTGAACGGGAAGAAGGTTCTGATAGTCGATGATGTAGCAGATATGGGCCATAGTCTTCAGTTGGTTAGAGATTATATTCGAAAGAAGGGCGCAAAGGAGACAAGAGTTTGTACAATCCATTACAAGCCATGGTCTGTGGTTAAGCCCGAGTATTTTTTAGAAGAGACGAAAGCATGGGTAATATACCCTTGGGAGGTTAAGGAAACAGTCACCAATTTATTTAAAAAATTCATTGAAAAAGGACTAAAAGAATCTGAAGCTTTAGCCGAAATAGAGAAAGATGGAGTACCGAAAGAAGTGATTGAAGAATTATTAGATTGAAGAATTGTTAGATTATGATTTCTTTCATAAGGGTAAAGAGTTCTTATAATAAGATATTAAATTATGATTTCTGGAGATTAGAAAAGGAGCAAAGTTATATATATATCTTTTAATTCTGATGTAGGAGATTTAATTGGTATACAAGCTGATTGAGGTCATAGGCATATCAAATAAAGATTTTACAGATGCAGCTAAGAACGCGGTCGAAGTAGCTAAAAAAACTATTGAAGAAATTCGTTGGGTTGAAGTTATGAGCTTCGGTATGGTTGTAAAAGAAAATGAAGTAGTCGAGTATCAGGCTAAGACCAAAATAGCCTTTGAAGTCAAACGTGAATAGTTGAGGATGCCTTTTACAAAGTAAAAATAAGAAAAGGGAAAATTTAAACTCAGTAATTGATTGAGAAGGGGAGAGTTCTTCAAGTAGCTTATCGAAGATAGAGGGAAGAAAAGCTAAAAGTATTAATTAGGTAATAGAGGTAAAATCATCAACAGTTTAGGTCGTATGGACCTTCAGACGCAGACACTGGCATAGACCATTATGGAGTAAATATCGATGGGGATTCATGAATCAACATCATTACAATTAATAGCTATAACTTTCCAAAATTAAGTGATGGGGGTCATATAGTTCATGTCAGGGCTTTTGATGGAGTAGGCAACTCGAAAGAGGTTGCAGTCAACTTCACCGTGAATTCAAGTCTTATACTTGGACCCGGATGGATCTATGATATAGCAGTCTTTGCAGTAATAGGTCTTGCAGCAATAGGTTTCATAATTCTCCTCGTTAGAAGACGTTAAAGAAATAGGATACAATCCTGAAAGCAATGCTAGGCATAATGGTTAATGTAAATCAGGTTTCAATAAATTTCAAATATTTTATTCTAAAGCCATAAATCGGATACAGAGTGTATCGTGATGCCATAGTCTGTTTATTTTCTGTTCTCCTCATTAAGATACTTCCATCCTATTTC
>JAKLZD010000019.1 GCA_024256245.1 Candidatus Methylarchaceae archaeon HK01M | reverse complement strand
CCTTGCAGATCAGGGATGGTTGGAACGGCTTTCTTGTCTCCACGGTTGAGGAAACGGCTGAAAAGATCCTATACCTCTTAAGGCATCCCAAAGAAGCTGAGGAGATGGGAAAGAAAGGAAGAGAATTCGTATCCGAACATTTCTTACTTCCCAGAGGTGTAAAAGACCATCTCGCCACCATAGATCAATTGATAAATGGGAAGATCGTCTCCAAAGAGACCATCATCAGCTATCATCCTTGGTATTAATTTAGACGGCAAGAAAGTAGGGAATTGTACCAGCTGGAGATGAGAACCTATAATTACGCCGCATTAAGGGTACAAAGTAGCCCGTTGAACAGACATGAAAACCAAGGTTGATTTTAACATCTCTTCTTAGTTCACCTACCACATCACAAATCAGTATCGTCCGAATATTTCGGTCATTTCCCTAAGCCTCCAAAACGCGTCACACCCAAATTGCTCTTCTGTAACCCTCCACTCCCAGTTATTCATAGATATCGCGGGACGATTCATCCTTGATTCGGATCCAAGAGAAAGCACATCCTGCATTGGAATGATGCTCAAACTAGCTACAGATATCATCGAGAGTCTGATGAGTTCCCAACTGACCTCTTCCTTTGACGTTTTCCTACCTATATATTTAAAAAGCATGTTCCTTTCTTCTTGAGTTGCTTCTTCCGTATACCATCCTCTTACCGTATTGGTATCGTGGGTTCCAGTAAGGACTACGGCGTTCCGTAGATGGTTGTGTGGTAAGTAAGGGTTGTCTGAAGATCCGCCAAAAGCAAACAAGAGAACCTTCATCCCAGGGATATCATACTTTTTGATTACTTCTCTTACTTCAGCAGTAATGAAGCCCAGATCTTCTGCGATGAGAGGGGGGTCAGGGAAACGGCTAAAAAGAGCATTGAAGAAAACTTCTGATGGGATTTCAACCCATTTTCCATTTAATGCTTTCTCAGCATAAGATGGGACTTCCCAATAGGCAATGAACCCTCTAAAATGGTCAAGGCGTAGCATATCGAAGAGTTTCAAGCTATGTTCTATGCGATCCATCCACCATTCAAAATGTGTCGCAGCTAGTCGAACCCAATCATATACAGGGTCGCCCCAGAGTTGTCCACTATCACTAAAATAGTCGGGTGGGACACCACTAACGAATTTAGGTCTTTTTTCCATATCCAACTTAAATATCTCTGGGTGAGCCCATACGTCTGAGCTGTCTAGACTCACATAGAAGGGAAGATCTCCTATAACGCTTAACCTTTTACTCATACAATATTCTTTTAGGGAGCGCCACTGCCTAAAGAAGACGAACTGCGCGAACTTCTGAAGCTCTATAAGGTCTTTCAGATTTCTCTTCTTTTCCTCCAAGGCTCCTTCTTCTCTATCCCGCAAATGGGGTGGCCAAAGATACCATGGTTTACCGATTTCCTCTTTTAAAGCTTTATAGAGTGTATAATCATCCAACCAATTCGAATTCTCAGCACAAAAAGTCTCAAACTCAGAGCTATAGTCCCTGATTTTTTGCCTGAAGTCTTCATATGCTTTCTTGATTATTTGATTTTTGATCTCTGATACTGCTTTGTAATCAACTCGTTTGGAAGGTAGATCTTGTAGACTGTTAAGAAGCCAATCAGGAAGAAACTTTTCTTTTACTAGCAGTTTTGGGCTTATAAGCAAGGTGTTTCCTGCAAAACTTGAATCTGCTTTGTAAGGTGAGTTCCCATATTCCATGCTAGTTGGTGTGAGGGGGAGGATATTCCAGTAACTTTGTCTTGCCTCTGAAAGTAGATCAGCGAATTTGAAAGCCCAGGGTCCTAAGTCTCCTATGCCAAAATTCGATGGAAGAGAGGTTACATGAAGAAGAATCCCACTACCCCTTTTTCTCATAACCATCTATTCATCACTCATGATCTATTAACAATAATACAGTGAAACTTTCGAGCACCTGACCCATGTGTGATGTGTTATTACTGCTCCAACTAATCAAACGGAAATAATCAACTCGGTTTCTTGCATCTGAGAATATAAATAAGGCTTGAGACTGTAGCATATATGTGGCGATTGGGGTGTTCATAGCTGAACTTGGACCCCTATTTTTTCACTTAACCTCTCGAAAGCAACCAACCATCTAGCTGCTTCTTCCTCATCTTTTTTACTTCTTTCTCTCATAGAATGATAATACTTCTTACCAAGCGAGAAGATCATGTTTTGGGACTGCCATAAATCGAGTCGTATAGGAAGTTTAATCAATAACTCTACTAATCTTTCAACCTTCTCAAGATCTTTTATGTTCTCGGGCTGGTTGACTAACTTTCCTAACTCTGAGGCTATCTTTGAACTCGCCTTTAGGCCAATCAGACCTTCATCAAGTCCTATTGAGAATCTTCTTGCATTCTCTACTAATCTCTCTACCAACTTTATATCGATCTCTTCAGCAGCTAAAGCTTTCTGTATCTCTAAATTTATTACTATGTCCATAGCCGCTTGCAGCGCCTTCGGAGGGATTATCCCAATATCCTTTAAGAACCGCATCACAGGATAGTTATCCTCGAAAATTCGTCTATAGTAGTACGTGGCATTCTCTAGAGAGACTTGTAATATGCTGTTTATTATTCTCATCTGCTCATCTTTGAAGAGGTTTTTTAGCGAGTAACTACTGGTCCCAAAGAACTCGTCCATCGATCTTACCATCTCCCGTATATCGTCTCTTTCGAAACTCGATTTGATTTTATCACGCATAGCTGAGAATGTATTATCATCCATAAACTCTCTGGCTCCCCCATAGACATTATGATCGCCCAACCATAACACAGAGAAACTGATAACCTCCTTATCCCAAGTAATTTCAGAAGAAATACTTGACCTACCTATGACTAGCATAAGCCTTCCTGATTTGGATACTTCATATATCTGATCATCTACGTTGAAGCAGTACACCTTTGACAACCCTGATTCCTTTCGGTTGAAAAGAGAAGAGATGGCATGATGTACACCAACCTTAATAAGGTCTACGACGGCTGGCTTCACGAACATATCGAAAACTTTTGCCCCGTTCTCAAACTTAGGGATGTTGCTTGGAGCATTCTTTAGTATGCTGATATATTCCGACTCCAACTGAGCACCGAGACACTCGTACCCAAGTTGCATAGCTCTGGTCGCACATCGCATTATCTGTACAGCCTCAATATCAGATATTTCGTCGAAGAACCATCCATCGCTCGAGTACATAAGCATAGTATATCTCTGCATTTCGAGAAGCTTCAGAACCATCCTCTTCTCCTCCTCAGACAAGTCTTTTTTGGCATGTTTAGCAAAAAAGTCTTCAACATTTTGTTTAGACCTGTTGAGAATTACCACGATGTAGTTGTCCCTAGCTTCCCAAGAATCCTTGAGGTATCTTGAAGCTTTGATCTCGAAGGGAGGATCCAGCCTTTCTCTTAGCGAGTCCATAGCGTCCCTTAGTGGCTGGCGCCACTCCTGGCTCCACCCCGGTTTCTTTCGAGTGTTACAACCACAGTTGCTCCTCCAACGCTCAACTCCGTGCACACAGCTCCAAGACGTATTTTCAATTATTTGGACTTCGTGTCTTGGAGGAAACTTCTCAAGAAACTCTCCATAATTCGTTATTCTAGCTAGGTTGTTCGATTCTATGTAATCAAGACAGTATGCCAAAGCCATGTCGCCGAAGCGGTGATGATGACCGTATAACTCCCCATCCGTAGCTATGTGAACAAGCTGCGGGTTAACTTCTAGTTCGGTAAATGCTCCGACAAGCCTCTTAGCAAATATCTCTCCGTTATTAAGGAGACCGCCAAAAGACACTTCATGTGATATCGCTCTGTCATAAAAGAAAATATTAATGGTATTACCCGACGGGAGATGGCATAGATAGGTTCTTCTAGGATTGATTTTTCCTCCAGTAACATCAAACCATTTCTGACCATCAATCTCCCTGATCTTCGCTGCTTGGTGGGGGGCTAGAATAGTGAACTTCAGGCTTAATTCAGCAAGCACCTCGAGAGTTTCCACATCTACCGCGGTCTCAGGAAGCCACATACCTTCTGGAGACCTCTCAAAGCGCTTCTCAAAATCCTTGAGCCCCCATCTCACCTGAGTATATTTATCTCTCCTATTTGCGAGAGGCATTATTATATGGTTATAAACTTGTGCTATAGCTGATCCATGACCAGAGAACCTCTCTATACTCTTTTTATCTGCTTCAAGGATAGCATCATAAATATGTGGGGCATGCCTCTCCATCCAATAGAGAAGCGTCGGTCCGAAGTTGAAGCTTATCTTTGAATAATTGTTCACTATTCCTGAAATCTTGCCCTTTGGATTCATGATACGAGAAGCCGTGTTTGGATCATAACACTCAGCTTTTATCCTCTCATTCCAGTCATGATAAGGATAAGCAGATTCTTGGAGTTCTACTTCCTCAAGCCAAGGATTCTCTCTCGGTGGCTGATAAAAATGACCATGAATACAAACGAATTTATCCATGGATCTCATCAACATCGAGTAAAAAAGTTGTAAAACTTAAGCCTTTCACCATTATGTCGTTTCCCAAAGCAATTCTCTTTGGTGGATCTGATCCAAGTCCACCCATGTTAATTTTTATCGATGTCCTTTTTCTATAAGGAGCCCAGACCGCAAATTCACGTATACTATCGCCAGAGTATCTCGCCCCTATCTCCATCATCGTGCTCCTTCAGTCTTTAAGAAAAGCAC
The DNA here is from genome assembly GCA_024256245.1 of Candidatus Methylarchaceae archaeon HK01M. Lineage (GTDB taxonomy): Archaea > Thermoproteota > Nitrososphaeria > Nitrososphaerales > JACAEJ01 > HK02M2. The sequence goes on along the minus strand of JAKLZD010000019.1, from coordinate 653 downwards.
ACCAAGTGGAGGAAGTGTGAGGGAAAGCGAATAATATCTGCCGTGAAAAGGTATTGGCTTGGCTTTGACCTTGTCGAAGTTACCATGACCACTTCCTCCATACTCCTTTGCATCACTGTTTAAAATTTCCTTCCAAAAACCACTTTTCGGAATACCTACTCTGTAGTTCATTCTTGGAACGGGTGTAAAATTACATATGACCAGAATCAAATCTTTCATGTTCTTTCCTTTTCTTAAAAAGCTTATAACACTCTGCTCCCAATCGTATGTATCTATCCATTCAAAGCCATTTGAGTCAAAGTCCAATTCATATAGAGCAGGTTCTCTTTTGTAAACGTGGTTTAGATCCCTAACCCATTTCTGTACCCCTTGGTGAGGAGAATAGTTAAGTAGATGCCAATCTAAGCTTTTTTCATGATGCCATTCATCCCACTGGCCAAACTCCCCACCCATGAATAAAAGTTTCTTACCTGGGTGGCCGTACATGTATCCAAAGAGAAGCCTAAGGTTAGCGAATTTCTGCCAATCGTCACCAGACATCTTGCTGAGGAGGGAGCCTTTACCATAGACAACTTCATCATGTGATAGTGAAAGTATGAAGTTTTCAGAAAAAGCATACCAGATGCTAAATGTCAGTGGATTATGGTGATACT
>JAKLZD010000005.1 GCA_024256245.1 Candidatus Methylarchaceae archaeon HK01M | reverse complement strand
GAATTAATTAGCAAATATATAGGCTTTATTATTATCTCGACTATCTATTGAAATGAGTTATTTTTACTTAGTTTTGACTAGTATTATCCGCTCCCGCCCCTACCTCTATGGACCAATCGAGTTATCTTTGTTATGTACTGTTTGGAAGTCTTTTTTTAAGAAATGAAGCAATTGATTTAAAGATTTCATGGTGGCTAACGTCAATTATAGGAACAGTGACGTTTACCTTTTCTATCCTTATGCCACTACTATATTCTGGCATTTCTGCAAAAGAAACAAAGTCCCAGTGAAGAACCCCATTAAGAAGTTCCTTTGTTATAGTTTCATTCTTAGGCATAGCGCTGAATTGCATGGCAATTCCATCAGCCCACCTGAGAGCTTTTCCCAACCCACCTGGCGCTACTCCCAGAGCTTGTAGCTTAGCCAAATCCTCAAGTTTATCGTAAGCTAGATATTCATGGATTACGACCTTCTTCCATGGTTCATGTACTACTTCTGTAATAACTCATCATCCCCTCAATTCTTCCATGCTCTCTTTAAGATAAGTCTTCTCGATTAGATAGGCAATGAAGATCTTTCTTAACATTTCAGCGTCCACATTTCCAATTTTACCCATAAAGGCTCCCAACATCCTATATCTATCATATGTGACTAAACTCAATAGTCAAATAAAAGACTTGTCAGAAATAGGAGTAATGAAAATTGAAGGAAGTTAAGAAGGAAAGTAAAGATTACAGAATTCTAGGAATGATTTTCTTCTACATCGCAGCTGACAGAATAAAGATCGCCTACAGAAAAAAATCACATCGTTGCCCTAATTGGCCTTTTCCTGAAGATGTTTTGCTGCACTATCAGTCCATGAGATTCCCTTCTCTTTACATTTAAGAGTCCAACTCTTCATAATCCTAAAGACTCTTAACTTCACCTTATACTGTTGTTTTTCCCAAACATCTCTCTGAGTTGCTACCGCCAATAAATTTTTTGTGAAGTTTGTAAAGTTCATATTGACCATAACTGTAAATCACTTTAATCGAGTACTGAAATCTAATTTACATTACCCTTATGCCTCTCAATAGTTCTGGAATGAGAATTTCTTTAGGTTGGTGGCGAAACGGGGGGTGAAGCTGAAGGCGATATCATGCATATCCAAATCGCTGTATGCACAACCTTTATCCAGCCTGAAGGCAGACAATAATTTAGAATTTATATCCCTGCCTGATAGGAAGATATACCAGTTAGCTATGCTCGAGTTGGGGCGCCAACCCGCGAAGCGCTTCAACTGCTGATCGTTGAGGACGTTGGCGTATTCCGTCAGCCTGGAGTCCCAGAGCAAGTGGGTTCTAAGCTTCTTTCCTTTCAGCCTTCTCCCTATGATCAAAAATATAAACTGTTATATCCTTTCGGGGGTTTCCATCCCCAATAGATCGAGGGCAATCCTTACAACATTCTTAAAGGCTTGAACAAGGGTTATCCTTGCCATCCTCTTCTCCTTATCCTTCTCTTGTAGTACGGGGTTCTTCTCATAGAAGGTGTTGAAACTTGTAGCAAGGTTAAAGGCATATCTGGCCAGAGTCTTTGGGGAGAGGTTCTTTGTAGCCTCCTCAACGTAAAGATCGAACTTTGAGATCAACCTTATAAGATTCAACTCTGTGGGATGGTCTAATTTAGAAGCGTTATCTACCGTAATTTCAGGTTCTATACCGGCCTTTCTGATTATGCTTGATGCCCTTGCATGAGCGTATTGAATGTATGGCCCCGTCTCACCTTCTAGATTGAGGGATTCACGCAGATCGAAGACTATTATCTTGTCCAGATCTTGTTTTATCAGATCAAAACGAAGGGCAGATAAAGCCACCTTCTCAGCAGTATTGTGAAGCCAATCCTCACTTTCTTCCGGGTTCCTTTTCTTCGTCTCTTCATAGGCTTTTTTATGGAGGGCATCAAGCACATCATCTGCGTTGATGTAGATACCCTTCCGACCAGACATATGGATGAAGTCACTTTCTTCTATCATTATGCCAAGTTCATCGGCAGTCCTTCTGCTCAATGAAACGACCTCGTACCCAAGATGAACGTACTTCTTTTTGATCTTCTCCCCAATTAAAAGAGAAAGGATGTGTGAGATTATCTTCTGAAGTCTGCTCTGCCTCACGTCTATTACTGTTATCGCCAAGTCGGCAATCCCAAAATCTGGGTGCAAATCCTTTCCTTTTCCCGAAACTGTCGACCACAAGTCACTACCATTGGGTTGTTTTATGAATATGTTATATTGAAAGGGGTCTTCAACCAGCCCGATCTTCCATGAAGCGTAAGGTATGTCTTTAGCGATGTAGGTTAAAGTCCCATCGCTTCTCTTGATCACCTTCTCATCTTCCTCCCCCTTCATCTTGATGACCCAACACCCAGCAAGCTTACCTTCGGTTTCGATCTGAATAATTCCCCTATCTTTCATCTGGTTGAACAACCTCTCCCAGAGCCCCGTCTCAATTATATGAGATTCAAAGTTAAGGCAATCATAGTATGCGCCTACCCTCCAGCATGTCTCAAGTTGCTCCCTTACAACTTTTCTTGTTATCTCTTGAGCGAATTTGGCTATATCCGATCTACCTTCATCTATCTCTCTTAATACATCCTTCTGTCTCATAATGAGTTCAGGCTGGATTTTGTATAATTCGTTAACTTTTACGTAAACTTCATCTCCACAGTAATGGTCGAACTTCTTCCCCTTTGGAGGCTCGAGGGGAAAGCCTAAATACTTAAAGCCCACAACTATGTCGGCTATCTGCAACCCTGAGTCATCGATGTAATTCAGTACCTGCACATCATGCTTGGTGAACTTCAGTATCTTATAGATAGAGTCGCCAAGGATTAAGTTTCTT
>JAKLZD010000012.1 GCA_024256245.1 Candidatus Methylarchaceae archaeon HK01M | reverse complement strand
AATTGACGGAACCAAGTTTAAGTTGAAACTCACATTACTTTAAAGGCACGTACAAAGACGAACGAGACGCTCCTATACCTGGCGTCCCATGAGTCACTTTCTTGTTGGTTATCATATACTCTCCAAGGTAATGCCTTATCATCTGAGCTTTGATCTCTAGAGGGACGAACTCCTTTCCATTGTGCACATGGATAGTCAAGCCAACCATATAGGGTAAGATCACCATGTCCCTTGCGTGGGTCTTTATGGGTCTTTTCGACTTCCCATTACTTGCAGCCTTGACCTCCTCAAGTAGCTTCCTTTTCTCGTCAGATATCCCTCTATTCAGCGATCTCCTCTGTCTCGAAGGGAGAAGAGATAGGAAGGACTCTAAAGACATATTTTGTAACTGATCTAGAGTATAGCCCCGATACTTGAACTCTCGAACCATAATTCTACTAGAACATCCTCTTTTTTATACGTTTCTTACGGGATCTACCTGTCTTTCTTGAAGCTATATTACCAACTTTTGCGCCTGGTGGTGCGGTCTTAGAAGTGCTTTTAGACTTATGAATGGAGTGCTGATGACGGCCTCCTCCGAAGGGGTGATGAACGGCTGCCATGGCCATACCTCTAACTCGAGGATAGAGTCTCCCTTTGGCCTTCATAGCGTGATACTTGGCCCCTGCCTTCAATAAGGGTTTCTCAAGCCTCCCGCTCCCAGCTATCTCTCCTATCATGGCCCTGCATTTAACATTCAAGGCTACCATCTTGCCAGATGGTAGCTTTACTAAAACTCCCATCGGCGTCTTAGAGAAGAGTATCGCTGAACCCCCTGCTGCTCTAATGAGCTTCCCACCATCGCCAACACTTCTCTCTAAGTTACAGATGCGCATCCCTTCAGGAATCTTCTCCAAGGGGAGGATATTTCCTAGCCTTGGTTCAGCTTTGTGCCCTATCTCTATCTCATGCCCTACATATAGTCCGTCGACAGCTGGAAGATACGTTATCTCCCTATCATCGAATGTTATCTGAGCCAAGGGTGCACTCCTTCCCCTCTCATCTATGAGCCTAGTAACATTGCCCCTTCTAGTTTCTGAGATAGGTAAAGCAGGGTACTTCGCAGGGGCGACCTTACCCTTCTTAGAAGATCGGTATTGCATGCCCCCTCGACCCCTTCTTTGAGAGAGAATTCTTTTACCCAAAAAAGATCACCAAGATCGTTTGTATCATCTCTCTTAAGTCTTATCCATCGAGACGATCACACTATACCTAGCTTTGTAGCCAGGTCTGTTGCTGGATTTTCCTTCGATAGTTTGACGTATGCCTTTTTGCCATATATAGTATTCGTAGTATTAACTGACTCAACCTTAACTTCGTATAAAATTTCTATCGCTTGCTTTATAGCCCTTTTGTTGGCCTTCTCGTCTACTATGAAAACGAGCTTGTTCTCTCTCTCCACCATGTTAAAGGTTTTCTCAGTAACGTAAGGACTCTTGACGATTTTCGATGCATCTTCAAATCGCAAATTTTCTAACAACCTCCATCAGGGTTTTGTTAAAAGATTTTAGGGCCGATTCTGACCATAGAACGAGCCTACCAGGGTGAGAGCCAGGTGCTAAGTGTAATACACTTAGATCCTTCGCCAAGGCAAGATCTACCCCTGGCAAGTTCCTTGCGGCTCTACCTACCCCCCTATCTTCAGCTACCACTATCAACGGGCCTTTAGCCGTTCTCTTAGTCCTGCCACGTATCCTAGGTTTGCCAGAACGAGTCTTCTTCTTTCCTGCAGCCCGATCCAAATCCTCATCTAAGCCCAATTTCTCAAAGAGGTTCCTTAAGTCCTTGGCCTTCTCTATGCTCTGAACCCCATCAGATATAACAAGGGGGATGGTTGGAATTTTACTGATTTTATGGCCCCTCAGTGCGACAAGCTCTCTATTGGCAGAAGATGCTATGGAAGATGCTGTAGCAAGCCATCGCTCTTTCTTGTTGATCTCCTTTCTTATCCTCTTCTCAGACCTTGGAGGATGGGCTTGCCTACCCTTGACTACGCTTGCTATTCCTGCTGCTTGCCCAGATCTGGGATTTCTCTCGCCTTTGACCCTAGGCACTCTTGAAATACCACGGCCTGTAGGTGGGTTATAGGTCGAGGCACTCGTCTTCTTGCCCGCCATGGGATCTCTACCTTGAGGTTGAATTTTATGTGATGATAATGCAAGGTGGGCCTTGTGAATGATATCGGGCCTGAAAGGTGTAAAGAAGACCTCTGGTAGATCGATCTTGCCTATCTTAGAGGAATTAAGATCGTATATTGGAACTTTTGTCACGTTTAAACAATCACCTTCTTACGCTTATTTCGAGTATCTTCGGTGGTTGAATCTTGACTTTGGGAGGCCTAAGTGGTAGACGGAGTTTGATCAACCTTTTTGCTGGCCCAGGCACAGAACCTTTGACGATCACATAATCCCCATCAACGACGCCAAAGTGAGGGAAACCAGATTTTGGGGTTATCTCCTCTTCCTCTGAATTCGATACGACCATTACCTTTTTGTTATACTCCACCCTTTGATGATAACCCCTCTGACCGGCTCTAGGCACAGTGTACATGACGCTTGCAGGATGCCATGGCCCAAGTGTTGCTACCGCTCGGACACTCTTTCTGGACTTATGGCTCTTCCTCTTTATGCCTAATCTAGTAACTGGGCCTTCAAAACCTTTGCCCTTTGTAATCCCAATTATATCGATATAAGTCCCAGGCTTGATTATCTCATTAATCTTAACCTCTTTACTCATTATACCCTTCAAGTATTCAAAACGAGATTTCATATCTCCTCCACCAACACCTATCTCAAAGATTATTGGCTTTTTTTGTGATAGGCCCGCACCTTTAGGGTAGACCTCCACAATGGCAGACATTTTAACTACTTTATCCAAGATACCTTCTATCCTTTTTAGAGCCTTCTCCGCAACCTTCAATCTCTTACCCATCTTTTCGCTTAAATCCTTGGCATCTCCAAGTACAAAAAGACCATCGTGATCCCTTCCATACACTCTAATACCATGAATGAAGATGGAGGGGGTAGCGATGACAGTAGCAGCATTGAAGACGGGTTTACCGAAGTTGGGTGTTTTTTCCCTATCATCCATAGTTATTATATGTATTAGACCCGACTTGAACCCAGCAAAGCCCAGTAATGAAGGTTTATCAACGGATATTTCAGGCCAAGTCTTTACAGTAGGCACTATACTCGCCGCCCTTCCTCTGGGCCTATAAGCCAAGGACCCCCTTCTAGGAGCGCTCTTCTTTCGATGACCCATCGTAGTTCTTAATGCAGATTTACAGGATGTCTTTTAAATATTTATTGAAATTTATTACTCATCAATGATCCCTCAACAGTTATGGGTAGCCCTCCCAGACTCCTTGGTATCGGATTCTAATCATCTAAGAGGTAAGACCTTAAAGATAGGTGCCGTTGGTAGAGCCTGTTCCATATTCGGGGTTTCGAGGATGTATCTTTACAAAGATAGCTCAGGGAATTATGAAGATGACTGTGGAGTTATTAAGAAGGTCCTCGAGTATATGGAGACGCCCCAGTATCTTAGAAAGCGAATTTTTGGGCAGGTGAAGGCACTTAGATACGCAGGGCTTCTCCCTCCATTGAGGATACCCCACCACAAGTTGGAAATTCCATTATCCAAGGTTCGTGTTGGAGATTTGAGGGAGGGCGTAGTGGTAAGGGTTGGAGGAAAAAACCTAGTAGATGTCGGCCTATCTTCTTTGGTGCCCTTGGAAAGTAGCATGAGAGAAGGTGGGCGTGTGACGGTAATCTTTACATCACAATCTCCAGAACTAAGATGCAGAGTTGCCAGAAGAGAAGAGATCAAAGAGTATTGGGGCTATGTGGTCAAGCGTGCCCCATCTTTGGGAAAACTTGTAAGGAGCGCCAAGGCGAACCTCACCATCTTAGCTTCAAGAAAAGGAAAGGCTATATCTAAAATCTGGCTCGATCTGGTAGGCGAAGTGAAGGATTCAAGGAGCATAATGCTTGCTTTAGGCTCTCCTAAAAGAGGAGTATTCGAAATCCTTTCAGATGAAGATATGAACCCATTCCAACTTAGCAGATTCACAGTGAATACTATCCCTGATCAGAACACAACCACGGTCAGGACCGAAGAGGCGCTATTGGCATCTCTGGCTATTGTAAATCTCGCCATCAACTTATAGAGATTTATGAAGGTTTTTTATCTACTAATCTGGCCATCTAGAAATTAAAAATCATCTATTAAAACCGAAAATTTAGTTCTTTCCTAAACCCGCTTCAATTTTTATATTAAGGTTATATTTTCTCTATTTCGATGTACTTATCTATGTATTTTCTAAGTTTCTCCAAACGATTGTCTACTATCTAAATCAATTCCTGTCTTTTAACATTGAATTACTTCCAAAAGATTTTGACATGACCCAACCTATCTATAAAGAAGGAAAATCTCTTTAAGAGAGTACATCCAAGGAGTTATGGATATGACGGTAAGTACTGTCGAAGTCGGATCGAAGAAGCCGCTATTAGGCACTGTTAGGTTGAAGAGGGGCTTCGCCAAGATGCTGAAAGGAGGAGTCATAATGGATGTGACGGATGTTGAACAAGCTCAGATAGCTGAAGATGCTGGAGCAATAGCTGTTATGGTCCTTGACAAATTACCAGCAGATGTTAGGGCTGCAGGAGGAGTGGCTAGGATGTGTGATACAAAAAGAATACAAGAAGTCATAGATCATGTGACGATACCTGTTATGGCGAAATGCCGCATAGGCCACTATATGGAAGCCAAGATTCTTGAAGTATTAGGGGTGGATATGATCGATGAGAGTGAAGTCTTGACCCCTGCAGATGACAACCACCATATAGACAAGTGGAAGTTCACAACCCCTTTCGTGAATGGCTGTAGAGACCTTGGTGAGGCTTTACGCAGAATAGCAGAGGGAGCTTCTATGATCAGAACGAAAGGAGAGGCAGGAACTGGGAATGTTGCGGAGGCTGTGAAGCACATGAAACTAGTCATGAACAAGATCAGAGAGTTGGGAAATATGGATGATGAGCAAATCCTTGATGTGTCGAGAGAATATAAGGTATCCATCGAGATAGTCAAGAAGACTGCCAAGCTTGGTAAGTTGCCTGTAGTTAACTTTGCTGCTGGTGGGATAGCAACGCCCGCAGATGCAGCCTTTATGATGCATTTAGGTGCTGATGGAGTTTTCGTTGGCTCGGGGATATTTAAGTCTCAAGATCCAGGGGTAAGAGCTGAAGCTACAGTGATCGCGACAACTTATTGGGACGATCCGAAGATCGTGCTTGAGGCAAGTAATATGATAGATGAAGAAAAGTCCATGGTTGGCATAGACATCAAGACCCTCAAGCCAGAGCAGATGATGCAAATCAGGGGTGTGTAAGAAGGTAAAATTTAAGCTATTAAGAATAGGTGTATTAGCTCTCCAAGGAGATGTATCAGAGCACATAGAAACTACAGATATGGCTCTGAGAGAGATGAATGTAGAAGGAGAGGTGATAACAATAAAAAGAGAAAATCAGATAGATAAAGTTCATGGTCTGATAATTCCTGGTGGAGAAAGTACAACTATAGGAAGAATAGCCGAGCACTACGGTTTACTCTCCAAGATTAGAGACGCTAGTTCAGCTGGTATGCCCATATTCGGAACATGTGCCGGCTTAATCTTGATGGCTAAACATGTTCGTGATGCAATGACTGGGAAGATAGAACAACCTATATTGGGTATATTAGATGTAGAAGTTATTAGAAATGCCTTTGGTAGGCAACGTGAATCTTTCGAGAGCTATATCGAGATACCAAAAATAGGGAAAGCTTGCTTCCCAGGAATCTTCATAAGAGCGCCAGCCGTAAGCTCGGTTCTTAGCGATGAAGTCGAAGTTCTAGCTAGTTATGAGGGCAAGATAGCGGCTATCCAACAAGATAATCGAATAGGGATCGCCTTCCATCCTGAGCTGACAACCGATACAAGGTTTCATGAATTCTTCATCGAGCTCATATTAAAGTCGCCTTTTATAGAAGGGGAGGGTTTCTTTAAATTAGAGGAGGAGAATATCCATGAGAGAGAATGAAGAATTGGATCTGCTTATGGCTAAAAAGATGCTGGAGATGAAAAAGAGGCTTTCTCAGAAATCCAAGGAAGAGCCAAAGAAAGAGACTCCTAGGGCCATCTTATTAAGTCGGCTTGTTGATAGAGGAGAAGAAGTCCTTCTTACAGCAGAAAGATATTACCCAGAAAGGACTGCCATAATTGTAAAACATCTCGTTGAACTGATCAAGTCAAAGGGTCTGAAGGGTACCATATCCGGTGGTGAACTCCTCTATCTCTTTAGGAGTCTTGGAATGAGGATAAGTGTCGAGACGAAGATAATGGTAAAAGAGGATGGAAGGCTCGTTTCTATCAGAGACAAGCTAAAGTCCAGTCAATAATCTATGCTAAGCTATGATAATTAGTTTAAATTTTCAACCAAGCACTTTAATAAATGTAAATTACTTGGCTTGGTGTCGCTCATGAAGAAATACACTATAATTATGATCGTAATGCTGTTTTTAATACTTCCCTTCATCCCATGTAAGGCTGATGCCCAGATAACGATAGACAAGGTCTCATACTTCAACCATCAGATGACCTTGAACGATTATGGTTTCATCTTGGTGGACGATACTATAGTAGTCCAAAACGATTTTGAGGAAGATGCTGCCTTACCTCCCATTAATATAACTTACCCTCTAGAATTTTACGATCTCATAGCCACACATTCGGTAAGTCCTACTGATTTTGGTTATAGTAAAGTTTTAACTGAAAATTATACTGTACTCACTTTAACACCACCCCAAGACTACAAGATTCCACCGAATGGGAATGCTATAATTTCCCTCAAGATGTACTTCGTTAGGACGCTCTCCTCTAGTGGCGAGTTAAATTATACTGCTTCGATGCCCCTCGTTCCCGCCCTAAGTTTACCTATCGAAAAATTGGATTCATCTTTAATTATTCCAATCGCGACGTTCTTTCCTCCAGTCCAATATAAAAATTTCACAGCTAAGAGGATCGATAATAGGTGGGCCTTGATAGGAAATTTTTCCAATTTAAATCAAGGCTTTTCTATAACTGAGAATGTAATTATCATGGCTGAAGAAAACCTCTATTTTGCCCTACTTGAGTTTACTGAAGCTAAAAGGGAGCTGGCAATATCTCCTCTAGGCAATATCATAGTCTCAGATATGATCACCATAATAAATTACGGTGACATAGAAATAAGTAAGATAAAGCCGAGCCTATTGACTGATGATTTTGGAAGCATCACAGTGTTTCCAACCTTGAGCAACACCTTCCCCAACCCTAAGAGCGATGCCGACAAAAATCAAGTAGATATAGGGACTAGTTTAAAGAAAGGGGAGAGATATACTGTCAGATTAGAATACCCCATAACATCTTCAGATTTCATAAATGTAAAGGAAAGTTTATTCGAGCTTCTTGTTCCTTTGAGACCTTCTATCGATGGTGTTATAAATGAATACACTGTAAGAGTCATATATCCTGAGGGTTTCTTAGTCTATGACAAGACTAAAGAATTTAAAGTAAATGCCAACCCCTTGGATGATAGTGAGCTAAGGATAGCTTTTAGACACGGCTTGGCTTGGGCTTCTATAGATATAATACCAGTAGCTTCTTTTATCTTTATAATTACTTTGATCGCCTCTCTAATCGTAGGAAGACCTATGGTTAAAAAAGAGGGAGGAGTTATAGAGAAGATAGAAGATTACGCCGAGTCTTTTGATGGAAAGATTACAGCTAACAAGGAGCTGATCGACACATACAAGAAAAGGCAATCTGGCCAAATCTCCAAGAGTGACTTCAATAAAATGCGCCAATCGATCGAGGGAAGAAGGAATAAAGCTTCTACGAATATAAATATTTTGAAGTCTGAGTTGGTCGACGAGCAGCCTTCACTTCAAAAGCCTCTATCAAACATAGGTGAACTCAATCAAAAGTACGATCAAGTAGTCAAAGATTTAATGGAGCTTTATGAACAGTTATATACTAAGAAGATCAAAGGTAGAGTCTTTGATAGACTTCTACCTAGTGATCAGAAGAGGCTCTACAAGATCGAAAGAAGGATATTGGACAGCATTGATTTACTTCGTAGTGAAGCAGAGTGAATAGCAAAGCCAACCTAAATATTAAAAGGCTTATTGAGCGCAAAGTTTAATTTAGATTCATCTGGAGGGACTGGTAAGGAAATGGTTACAGTAGTAATAGACTTAGATAAATGTGAAGGATGTGGAGATTGTATAGATGTCTGCCCTGTGGCCGTCTTTGAGCTAGATAACGATAATAAGAAGGCCAAGGTAGTGGATCAAGACGAATGTATTGTGTGTGAGGCATGCGTAACTCAATGTCCAAATGAGGCTATAACCGTTTCAGAGTAAAATTCCAAACATAATTCCATGCTTTTATATGAGTTTCTCAAGATATGGAATAGCAATGTCTACCGCCCCTCCAATCCCTACAGTGGCATCAGTAGTAGTATCTACAGCTTTAAGTGATATCTCGAGTGCTGAGAGCAATGCAATTGTATTCCTTGGAGTTATATTTCCGAAATGTCCTAACCTAAGTATCTTGCCCTTTAGATCGCCCAAGCCATGAGCCAGATAAATCTTGTATCGCTCCCTCATAATTGAATGGATATCAAAAGCTTTGTCATGAGGAGTGTAAAAGCCTGTAACTGTATCTGCTCTATAGCCCTCTTCAATTACGAATTTGATATTTAAGGCCTCCAGACCAGCCCTTATGGCATCTGCTATGATTTTATGCCTCCTCACTCTATTCTCCAATCCCTCTTCTTTGACCATAAGCAAAGCTTCACGGAGAGCAAGTAAGACTTGTATCGAAGGTGTAGCCAGATATATCTTGGGGTTCTCCATAAAGGTCTTCCACTTCGCCAAGTTCATATAGTAAGAATGGATGGGGGTCTTTCGATTCTCGATAGCATCCATGGCTCTTTTAGAGACTGCCAGAAGAGTTGCACCTGGGGGAGCAGCTATAACCTTTTGTGAACAAGTAATGACAATATCCGCCCCAAGCTTATCGAAGTCAAGTTCACACCCTCCTACGCTACAGACAGCGTCGATGATGCTGTAAACGCCATGTTTTCTTGCTATTTTTACTATATCTTTTATAGGGTTTACTAAACCAGTCGAAGTCTCTACATGAGTAACAGTGACGGCTTTATAACCCCCCTCTGAAAGTTTCTCATCAATAATCTTAGGGTCAGCATGCTTGCCTAAGTCAAAATGTAATGCTTCAACTTTTGCACCGTGTATTGTAGCGAGGTCTACGAATCTCTTTCCAAAATAACCTGTGTCAGCGCATAAAACCTTATCTCCAATCTCGATAAGGCTCGCTATCGAAGCTTCCATACCTATAGTGCCAGAGCCAGAAATAACGAAAGGCACGCCTGTGTAATTCACAAAGATATAACGAGTAAGATCAAGGATCTCTTTGAAGCTCTCGACGAACGTAGGATCTTTATGACCAATCTGAGGTCGGCTCATGACTTCCGCTACACGATGGGCTATATTAGTAGGTCCGGGTATCATCAGTAGCTCGTCTTCCATGAAACGATCACAATAACTATAACCGTCAAACTATTCCTTAAAGGCTTTTTGGAAGATTAGAATTACATCTTAGTAATTATTAGAACGTTAAGTTCAATCTGAAAAAAGAAAGGGATAGGACTATTTCAAAGCCCTTTCTAAGACTTCCTTCCAGACTTTCAAAGAATAATCAAAATCTGCAATTGGGATAACTTCGTATCTTACCATCATACTACCTGATTCTTTGCGAGGATCTCGTTGGGTTCTTCATGAGATTTTACATCACAGATCGTGATTCCTTTGACCCTTCCAGCAAAGATGTATGAGGCGAGGGCCTTTCCTTCTTCTTTAGCAGCCTTTAGATATTCGATCTCAGCTGGTATTACATACAGTGCTGCTTTCATCATTTCTGGAGACATCGGTAGTAGGCACAACTTAACCAAGAATTTCATGTTGGGATGAATAATATGATAATCGTTAATATACGTTAAATCAGAAAAATGTCGATGTATTTAGATAGAATCCTCTTTTAAACCCATTTCTTCTTTCATACACTCTTTATTTAGTTTGATTGTTATTGTAAAATGGATAAATCGTTAAAATTTTTACAAAAATTAAGTTAATATATAATCTAAAATTTCCCTCAAGCTCTTGATTGCCTTTACTCCTAACTTTGAGGCTATATCCTTATCACCAAAATAAAACCCAAGCCCTGCTTTTTGAAGGAAATTGGCATTGTAAACCGAATCATCTACAGCTATACACTCGCTCAATTTTAACCCTAAGGACTCTGCCAAATCCTCTAAGACCAAGTGCTTGGACATAAGATCGACCCTCATTATGCCGTCGCCAGTCAGGAACCCCTTCTCGTCTACACATAATTCGTTGACATATACATGCTGAATCCCCAATCTTTTGGCAATCGAATCGGCAAGTAGGCTTATCCCAGCAGATATTATCGCCGTCTCTATCCCCTTTGAATGGATGGATTCGAAAACCTCCTCCGCCTCATCTCTTAGACTACAATTTGAAAGTATCTCTGAGATTTTTGATATATGCAACGGCTTTGGCCATGAAGATATATCTCTTCTCATGAATTCGGCGTAATCTATTATGCCTTGATGGTATAGCTCAAAGGTCTGTCTAGCTATCGAGGTGGTACCAAAGTATTCATGCAGAGTACCCCAACTACTTTTTTGGACCAAAAGTGTCCCATCCAAGTCGAAGGTGATGAGCTTGTACTTGACCAATACGATCTAACCGACCTTAGAGAAGTGTTATTTATTATTCTTAATGTTAATATATTGCCTTAAATATTATGGTATGGACGTTGTAAAACGAGCGGGTGGTTTACTTCCGTTCCGCTATATAAACCCCAAAAAGGAATCTCGAATGACACAAGATAAAGATGTCTGGGATGGCAAAGAGCTGATCTGGTCAGGTGATGGTAAGACCTTCTTAAGAGGAGTCAGTGAAAGCTTACTAACTCATCCCTTCTTTGAGGAAGCGTATAAGAAGATATTGTCAGATTACAAGCCAAAGACCAATTATCGCCTCTGCCTCTTCCTACCTTGCTCTTATGGGAAGCCTTACTCACAATCTTATATCCATTACACGATAATAAAATCCTTAAGGAATCTGGAAGAAAGATATGATAGAGCCCATCAAGTCATATTAACGAATGCTGGTATCGTTCCAAGAGAGTTGGAGGAGTATTACCCTTTCTGTTGCTATGATTGGAACCCAAGGTTCGAAGACCCTTATATCAAAGATAGTTATGTAAAGGTTCTTTTCAAGAGGCTCAAGGGCTATATCCTAAAATTTAGAGGGTATTACGAAAGATTCGCCTGCTATCTTAGATGGGAATCTGAAAGTTACAAAGCAGTGAAGATGGTCGAGATTAATCTTGACTTGAAGATCCCTAACTTCTCTCTAAGACCGAACGATATATCAAAATTAGAGTTAGAAGGCGTCTATAGTATTCATCATGAAGAGGATCTGGTTCTTATAACGCCAAAGAATCTTCGTAACTTGGTTCAAAGAATCGAGGAGGCTGTCCTTTGATAGGAGTCACCTATGATGTAAGAGTAAAAAGGATCATAGCGATTCTGAAGGGGCCTGTCTGCTCTTGGAATAGATGTACCTTCTGCTGCTTTTATGAGGAGGCGGCAAAGGACCTTGGCGATCTGATCCAGACAGCGAAGGATATTCTTTTGAAGATCAAAGAATTAATGAGAGAAAAACCAGTAGATAGACTATCTTTCTTCAACGGAGGATCTTTTTTTGAGCTTCCATTTAGCGTAGTCTCTGATCTATCTCAGGTAACAAAGCAGAAATCGGTAGAGATAGAAAGCAGACCAGAGTTTCTTGAATTAGAAAGCATCTATCATCTGTACAAGATATTGGATCCAAGAAGGCTCGTCATAAGGGTAGGCTTTGAATCGATTGATGATAAAATAAGGAATAGTTTTTTGATGAAAAGGATAAGCGATGGAGAAGTGAGGAGGATAGTAGAGCTTAGAGATTGTATGAAAAATGAATTCGATGGAGAAGTAGATTTTATAGCCTACGTGCTTTTTGGCATAAATGGCATAGATGATAAGAGTATTATGGCAAGTGTGAAGGAGTTCAACAAGCATTTAGACGGTGTGATCGCCGTAAAGTACAGAATGTATCACGAGTGGATGCCAGAAGAGATAGGGGTTTCTCAAAGCTTGCTCGAATTTTTGATAGAAAATTGTCTGGATGTAGATATGGCAGAGTCTGATATATGGAGGATAAGCAATCCACAATAAAACAAAGATCCAATAAGCGATGAAGATAAGCGTTAAGAAGAAGCAAAATCTTTGGAGTTTAGAATAAATACCGTCGGGTGGTAAGTGTTATGGGACTCTATTGAAGGTGAGAGGATTGAGCCTGGTTACTTTCTACTCTGAAAATCACAAGATATTTGGGAACCTCCATCTGCCTTATAAGAATGCGCCCTGCATCGTCTGTTTACACGGTTTAGAAAGCAGCAAGGACAGTGGTAAGTGGCTGGCCTTATCATCTAGACTGTGTGGTGAGGGCTATACATGCTTAAGATTCAACTTCAGAGGGTGTGGGGAAGGAATGGAGAAGAGCGAAGGAGAGTTTGAAGACACAAGTTTGACGTCAAGGATAAATGACTACCAGTCTGCCTTGGACTTCCTACAAGATACAAAAAAGCTTGACGCGAGTAGACTGGGTGTAGTTGGAAGCAGCTTCGGTGGAATGGTAGCCCTAGTAGCCCAAGATAAGAGGGTAAAGGTTATAGTGGTGCTGGCCACCCCCTATAAAATCCCCCGCTTCGATAGACCTCTAACCCCCAAAGAAATAGGGGGGTACTATTTCCTCCCATCAGGTAGGAAGTTTAAGAAGAGCTTTTACGAAGACCTAAAGAAGTACGATCTCCTTATAGCTGTAAAAGACTCTCCACCCCTCTTAATAATTCAAGGAGATTCGGATGACATAGTCCCCTTAGAGCATGCGTATAGATTGTATGATGAAGCATCAGAGCCGAAGAAGCTTGAAGTAGTAGAGAGAGCAGACCACGTCTTTTCAAAACCCGAACACTTGAATAAAGTGATCGGCCTCACCTTGGCGTGGTTTAAAAAGCATCTTTAACCAGAAATCTTTAGAAGAACTTCCACTTATGGAAAAGATATAATGATTTCCATGATCGTTACTTTCATGTCAAAGAAAGAAAAACCAGAAATCACTCCTGCAGTATGCTTAGGTCATGACACGGAAAAAATAGACCTCTCATTTGGAGAGCAAGCCTTCTATGTCAAGGATCTACAGGATTGTAGGCGTGTTCAAGGAGGTATGGGCTCTTTTCTTTCGATAGCCTCTTCAATTATAAAGTGATAAATTTCTATGCAGATTAACATTATGGTTTATAACGAGTTCTAAAAGTCTATTCAAATAAGTTTTAACTATCTTACAACATGATACATTTTTTAGATAGATGTAACTTATTAGAGTTTGTTAAGATCTAACTTGAGCAAGATAGAGAAAGAATCGTCTGTCATAGGCTTCCTTAAGGATTGTGAAGCAGGCTTTTTACTAGTCCCTGTTAAAGCAGTTATGAAACAGGGTTTACCTCCTATAGAGATCGGCTCAGTATCTCAACCGGAGACCAACGAGGGGGATATAATCGAAGTTCCAAGATGGGTTGCTGAAGTGATGGTGCAGATGGATTTTGCCGAAATTCAAGAAGAGAGTTTTGATGTAGAGCTCTTTAAGGCTTTAAGTAGGGAGTGCATGCAAGACTCCTCACAACCTTCTACATTGAAGAGCGATTTCTACCATAGAATAAGGAGGCAGATAACTTTGAAAAAGTCTATGATGGAGATAGATTCGAGCCTAAAAGGAGAATATGAGAAGTTTTTAGCTAAAGCCTACGATCTTATAGCCTTGAGAACGAGCAAGTTATCAAATTTAGCCTGTCTACCATCTCTATCTCCAGATTTAGAAAAGAAGTTGACTTCAGAAGAGAAGAAGTTATTCGAGTCTATCCATTCTTTAGTTGAGGATTGGAAAAAATCGATCTTAGGTGAGTGATGTGAGCACGAAGACCCTTCCAAAGATAACTGATGAACTGGAGAATTTTCTGAAGACTTACAAGGATAAAGGTGGCAGCTTGAAGTATAGGATGAGGATCTCTCAGATGGCTTCAAGGGGTTCAAGATCTCTAGTGGTGGACATTGAGGATCTTCAGATGTACGATGTGGATATGGCTAATAGACTCATAAATGAGCCTGATGAGGTGCTCTCTAGTTTCAATGATGCAGTATATAGGACTCTTAAAAATGAAGCCCCTGCTTACGCTAAGACGATTCGGGAGAGTCTGCACGAGAAGGCTAGAGAGAGTCTGCCACTAGTAGAGGTGAGAATTAGGAACATGACCGATAAGCTCTCTTTAAGGCAGATAGGCACCGAATACCTTGATAAGCTCGTCTCTGTTACTGGTATGGTGGTTAGGGCTTCAGAGCTAAAGCCACTGATCGTAGAGGCAGCCTTCAGATGTAGAAAGGAACACATTACATATGAGAAACAGTCGGACATGGTCTTAAAGAGGCCTACAGTGTGTGATGAATTCAGTTCTGGTTGTAAATCTACCAAGTTCGAGCTTGATATGAAGAATACGGTCTTCGTGGACTATCAGATCGTAAGGCTACAAGAACTGCCAGAGGAATTACCTCCTGGGCAACTTCCTCAAGCCTTAGATGTGAGTTTGCAGAGGGATCTAGTGAACACAGCAAGACCCGGAGATAGGGTGGTTTTGACAGGCATAATAAGAGCTGAAGCAGAATACTCCCGGGGTGCAGGAAAGCTCAGGGTATTCAGATCGAAGATAGATGGTAACTATTTAGAGGCAGTGGGCAAAGAGCCTGAGATGATACAGATAACGGAGGAGGATGAGACGATCATTCATGAAATAGCTTCTCAGCCAGGAGCTTATGAGAGGCTAATCGAATCCGTGGCTCCAACTATTCATGGTTTCGAAACTCAAAAAGAGGCCATACTTCTCCTTGTTGCAGGCTCACCTCAAAGAATTATGCCTGATGGTACTGTAATAAGAGGTGATGTCAATGTGTTATTTGTGGGTGACCCTGGAACTGCAAAGTCTGAGATGCTGAAATACGCAGCAAGGATAGCGTCTCGAGGGTTATACACATCCGGGCGCGGTAGCACAGCGGCAGGCTTGACCGCAGCAGTGGTGAGAGAGAAGACGGGTATGATGATGCTCGAAGCAGGGGCGGTAGTTCTGGCAGATCAAGGCTTGGCCAGTATAGACGAATTTGACAAGATGCGTCCTGATGATAGGAATGCATTACATGAGATGATGGAACAACAGACTGTAAGCGTAGCTAAGGGGGGCATAGTGGCAACCTTAAATGCTAGAACATCCATATTGGCTGCCGCAAACCCTGTACTGGGCAAATATGATCGTTACAGAAATATATCCGAAAATTTGAATCTTCCAATTCCATTACTGACTAGGTTCGATCTAATATTCGTATTAAGGGATATTCCTGATAGAGCCAGAGACGAGCGACTGGCAAGGCATGTCTTAGAGTTGCATAGAAAAGGAGAATATGTTAAGGCACCCTCCATCGATTTTAACCTTCTGCACAAGTATATCTTGTATGCAAAAAAGATCTGCCCAGTTCTCACGAAGGAGGCTGAAGAAAAGATACTAGAGTATTACCTAGATATGAGGAAGACGGGTTCAGAGTCGATGATCACAGTTACTCCTAGACAGTTAGAGGCGTTGATAAGGCTTGCTACAGCTAGAGCCAGAATCATGTTAAGAGATAAAGTCACAGAAGAAGATGCTATGAGAGCAGTTTCACTCATGAGCAGGATGCTCGAAACTGTAGGCGTAGACGTGAAGACAGGGAAGATGGATCTTGGAGTGCTACATGGGCGACCTCTGAGCGAGAGAAATCTATTAGTGGCGGCTTTGGATGTATTCAAGACTCTGGAAGGGCCTAAGAAAAACCCAGTAGAAGGGAAGGTATTCATAGATGAATTGGTGAAGACTGGGAAGTTTACTCAAGAGGATGCCCAGAGAATGCTTCAGACATTAAACCGTAGCGGTCAGATATACGAAGTCAAGCCAGGCTTCTACAGAAAACTATAACTAAATAAATTATGTTTTGTTGTAATAAATCGATTAAAAGATCATTAAAAGAATTGATTTACGAAAAGTAAGAAGGTTTAAAGGCATGGTTGTTGTCTCATCCAAACTCATTTTGGGCCATCTGAAAGAGCCCAGACTCCGCCAGATGTTCCATCTACTAGAAGATGACCTTGAAGTACAGGGCTATCTGAAGATGTCTAATGTGATGGCTGTGAAACGCTTGATATATAACGACCACGGTCCAGTCCATTCTAGGATTTCAGCGGGCAGTGCCTTGGAAATCTTTAATATCTTAACCAAAAAGGTCGAGCCTACTACAGTGAAGAACGGAGTGTGTGATATGGAAGGCGCCCAGATCGTTGTGCTCTGTGGCGCTTATCTTCACGACATTGGAAACTCGGTCCACAGAGTCGCACATGAGATCCACGGCTGTTATATAGCCAATCCCCTTCTAGACAGGCTTCTCCACAAGATCTATCCCGATGATCCAGAGCTTACTCTTAAACTGAAATGTGAGATTCTTCACTCGATCTTCGCTCATGATGAAGAAGTTCAATGCCTTAGCCTGGAAGCAGGTGCGGCCAAGGTGGCCGATGGAACCGATATGGTGAAGGGAAGGGCTAGGATTCCCTTCAAAACGGGGAAGGTGGACATTCACTCCCTCTCCGCCCTCTCTATCAAGAAGGTTGAAATCGAGAAGGGAGGTAAAAAGCCCGTTAGAATTCTAGTGCATATGGACAACCCGGCAGGAGTCTTTCAGATCGAACAGGTTATGTGGCGGAAGATCAAAACTTCCAGCATAGAGCACCTAGTGGAGGTGGTCGTCTTGGAAAAGGGAAGGGAGATAAAAACTCTCTAAGCGACTACAACTTATAAGCTTACTTATGCCTTCCTCTTACAAAGCACTTCCTTCATGAAGCTTCCGATATTTAAAAGAATCTTTTAGGCAATTGCCAGCCTTCGATCGGGTATTCCTTGTATTTTTATTGAACACATCTATCAAAACCATCGTATGTACCATCCCATCTGATATCAAAGGACTTTGTGGGATTGTTGCCAATCCCTGTGAAAATAGATACTTTGAGTTGGTATGTTCTTCTTGGTTCGATGTATGCTATTATACGTGATGCAGTTTCTATCTTATCGGCATTCATTCTTAATCTTAATACATCCAATTCTTCTGAGTCTTTAGCATTGATAGTGATAGGTGCAAAAAGATCGTCTAGAGATTGAGATATTGTAGAGTCACGCTTTACCCAGTGAGGTGTCCCCTGAAATTGTTCTATGCCATCTAGAGTTATAGTGAGTTTCGCTTCACAGTAAGTTGCCGGTGTCCTCCCTAAATTTTTAATTACCATGCGAAGAAACTTAGATGTGGGTTCGTAAAAGAAGTTAGTACCACTTTTTACGTCGATATATGGTTTGATCTTGTTTTGCTCCTTAAAATCGATCTCTAAATGAGGTCTCCTCCACTTTTTTGTAAGTCTTCTGCCGTACGTCCCTGTCGTAACTACATCAACTTCGTTAGAATCTTTTTCTAATCCAGAGTCTTCAACTGTTTTAATGAATTCATCAGCAGTCAAGACTAAAGCATCGTCACGTCTTATCTTCTGATCTTTATCTTCATAGGTTCTTCGCTTTTCATCTCCACATTCTTCAGACATAACTCTACTTCGCTAACACAAAATTTAGTCCATAAATATTTTTTTAGTAAAATTACCTTTTTTAGACAATAATCTTTCTAACTACTATGTTTATAAAGTCAATCATGTTGTATTAATATGGCGATGCTATGCCTTCAAAATCGACTGAAGCTTTTTCAAATGGTGTTGATACCTCAACCAAGAACCCGAGTCTCTTTATTCCGTCGCTTGCACCAATAGTTATTCAACTACTCTTCCTTATATTAGCCTACGTGGTCTTCCCGATAAGATACGGCTTTCCCCCTTTCTTCGAAATACCGATCCCAAATCCATATCTTATTTGGGGAGGCTATTTTATAGCATCTATAGTTGGATTCATAGCTTTCTGCATGGTTGTGGATATGGCTAATGATGTCATCAATGGGCGCCAGATAGACCTGAAAAAGAGCATGAATCTTGTGATTGGAAGACTAGGGACTTTGATCGTCGCTGCCATTATTTCAGCTATATTCTTCATAACGTTCTTCTTGATTCCTGTCGCTCTATTCATAGCTGTAATCGCTATAATAGAGGGAAAAGATGCTATCGAGAGCACAAAAAGATCGTTCGACTTCGTTGTCAAAAACCTTGTAGAAGTTATTATCTTCATAATCATCATAATTGTTGTGGCTGTCATTCTAAGCTTCGGTTTAGCATTTATTCCTGTTGTCGGAGCATATATTGGAGCTATAGTAAGCTGGATTGTAGACGTTATCTTTATAGTGGCGTCTGTGCACTTTTACCTTTCTTTGAGGCAACCGATGGCTCCACCGCCAACTTCGTAACTTAGCTTTTCACCTTAATCCAATTTCACCCACCTTTCATTTTTTCGGCTAGAGTTTGAGTCTTGAAAGTGAAGAAGATCATCCACTGAACACGTTATTTTAGGTTTTTCACTAATTTTTGAAATCGTTTTATCGATTTGAAAAAGTTACTCATACTCTATCGTTGCCGGTGGTTTAGGAGAGATGTCCCAATAAACTTCTTTTACACCGTATCTCTTAACTATCTCATCTGCTATTCTCCCAATGGTTTTTATAGGAATTTCGTTGACCGTCGCATTTATCGCATCGATACTGTTGACGGACCTTATTGCAACTACATATCCTAAAGGACCGACTTTCGAGCCGACCTTGTACAAGACTCTTGAAAGTGAAGTTTCTGCTGGTATTTCAATACCTAATCTATCTAAGATATCATAGCCCAACTTAGCATCACTTTCTATACAGAGGGGGTGGCTATAGACTCTCTTACCATCTCTCACCCCTGTAACCTTTGTATTTAGAATTTTATATCGAATACCCTTCCTTGTCCTCTCCTTTAGTAGAGACGCGATCTCATCTGTCCTTTTGATGAATTCATCGTCGAACGTCGCAGCAAATGATTGAAAAGGCATCTGTTCCCCTGTCTTCTCATCGATATAAAGGTTGGTGCCGAATCTTTCTTCCGTATATTCATCGATCATCTGTTCAACTGTATCATTCGCCATCTTCTCAATCTTCAGTTTTTCTGGGGTGATCGTGCTGACAGTCCTGACTGAGAGACCTGGACCGGGGAATGGTTGCCTTCTGGAGACATTTTCTAAAACCTTCATCTTATATCTGGACCATAAAAATTCTGCTACCCTCCTAACTTCATCTTTACAAAGACCTGCTAGGGGCTCTAAAACCTTCTTAACTTTGCTGAATCTTAGATGGACGTTGTGCTGACTTTTTATTCCGCCGTCAGTCTCAATTATATCTGGCAAGATAGTCCCTTGAGTCATCACATTGCAGTTAGATTCGACCATCTGTTGATCGGTTATAATCTCGTAGGCTGTACGGAAACCCCGCCTCTTCTGTTCTGCATCAGGGATGGCCATTACCTTTTCGTAAAATAAATTTCTTGCATTTATTAGATTGAAATTCTTAAAATCAGAGAACTTTTCAGCAATCATCTCAGATTCTTCCCTTCCCCTTATCAGCCTCATAAACCCAGTGTCAATATGTGAGACGTAGAGCCTATCTCCTATCTCTAAGTGAAAGAGCGTTGCCGTGACGGCGGAATCTACTCCTCCTGAAACCATTATTTCGACTTTATCTTCTGATCTCACATGATCTCTGATGAAACTTCTTACACTTTTCACAAAAACTTCAGGGTCTTCTCTTGGGGAGACTTCTGGCTTTAAGTATCGGAATATTGTAGCGATCGACATTTATGATCTTGATGTCAATATCTCAGTTTAAATCTGTTCTCATTATCTTTCGAATATCTTAATAACTGCCTTTTTATGCCCCTAGCTGTAATCGTGCCTATCTTTGGCACTGAAGCGATCTTATCTACAGGTGCCAATATCAATTTTTCAAGGTCTGTAAAGCCATAGTTATACAAAGATCTAGCCCTGACTCTCCCAATACCTTCCAATTTAGTCAATGGTATCAGCTCAGATTTCACGCCACCTTTTATCCTCTGCATAAGAATTCCAATTTCGGGCAACAAGTCTTTTCTTCCTAACAACTTAGCGAGTTCAAAGAGTGCATGGGTCAGCCATTCAGCAGTCTCGACAGCCCTATGCAGGTCTCCTGGCTCTACACCGAGTCTTTCAAGTAGCTTATCTTCGCCCCATTCATTTATCCAGCCGTAAAGAACAAGAAGACACCTAAAATTCTCAAAGAATTCACCATAAATATCGAATTCATGATTAGGGACTGGAAATATGAACTCATCCCTGTATTCATCGATCAATATAAGGGCCTCATCCAAATCTTTATTTCTTAATGGGAACTTTGGAACGAAGTCAGGCGAAGAAATTATAAGATGAAGGAAGCCTAAAAGATGATGTTTATATCTATTAGCAATATTTAGGGCATCCCTGAATATGACACCTGTAACTGGGTCTATGTAAAGAATAGAGACCCTTCTGCCGAATTCTGTAGCAACGTAACTCTTACCCCTTTCTCCAACTAAGTCTTCATCTATGAGATACTTCATCGCCCTATTCACCTTTGATTGTATCCTAGTACGTCTATGCTGGATAGCCAACAGTGATTTAGAGAGTATGTTGGAAATCTCCCCATCAGTTATTCTGGGGAAGCTCGATATAGTGGCGAGAAGGTGGGTTCTCAAGGCAGATTCGTTGTATAACCTTGAGCGAATAGGCTCTGGTTCTCCTTCTATGTATTCATAAAATATCTCTTCTACATCCATCCGGTCAGAGGCTATTATGACCGTCTCCCCCACATCGTCATACTTCGGTCTGCCAGCCCTTCCACACATCTGCTTGTACTCTAAGACCAAGATAGGCGTTTTTCCTCCATACCTTGAGTTGTATCTCATCAAGCTACTTATTACAACTCTTCGGGCGGGTAAGTTCACCCCTGAGGCAAGTGTAGGAGTCGCTGCTAAGACTTTGATCAAACCTCTCTTAAAGCTATCTTCTATGATGGATCTGTGCTTGCTTGTGAGGCCAGCATGGTGAAAAGCTGCTCCATTCTCCACAACTTTAGATAAGATTTTGCTCAGTTTTGTCTCATTACCTGCTGAGATTATTTCCCTTGAGACCTTCTCTGCTTCCTTCGCCTCATCCTCTGTTAAATAGTGTGGAGTGATTTCTGAAGCCTTCAAGGAAAAGCTGACTGCCCTCTTTCTCGTCTCAGCAAAGATCAGTGACTGCCCCCCTTCCGCAACAGAATCTATCGCTACATCTATGACATGTCCTCTATTGGTTGGTTTGATCTTTTTAACCGAATCATCGGAGAACTTTATCTCTCCATACTCGTAAGCCCCCTCAACCAGCTTTATAGGTCTCCATCTCGTATCGATGAGTTCTGCAGATAGCCACTTAGCCAAGTCCTTTGAGTTCTTTACAGTAGCGCTCAGAGCAAGGATCTGAGATTCATGTGCATGAGAGAGTATTTTTGCCATAGTCATCTCAAGAGTAGGTCCCCTATGATCATCTCCAACTATATGGACTTCATCGGCTACAAATAGCTTCACAGAATTTATCCACGGAACACCATGGCGGATGACCGAGTCGAACTTTTCATTCGTCAGAACTAAAATATCGCCCCTTCCTAAATATCTTCCTGATGAGTCGTAATCTCCCGTGGCGATCATGACTTTCACATTCTTCCCATTAGGTTTGACCAATCTCTCAAATGCCTTAAATTCGTTATACTTTTCATTTGCAAGAGCCCTGAGGGGGGTAAGGTATACAACCTTTCCTACGCCCTCTAGAACCGTCTTCCCAGCCGCCAGCATCGCAACCAGTGTCTTCCCACTGGCAGTAGGTGTTGTAAGGAGTAGACTTCGACCATCTAATACTCCTGACTTCACTGCTTCTTCTTGAGGAGGGTATAAAGTGGAGTAACCAAGAGATTCTATGAAATTGGCCAATTTCTTTGGGATTAAAAGTTCGTTTATCTTCAAATTACCGAGCCATCATCATTAGAAGGTTAAGTCTGCTCATAAATATAATTCTAAAATATAAGGGATAGAATTATTTTAATGCCTAGAAATTAATAAAAAATAGGAGGGGTGGATTACATTTTACCGATTCTATAGACCGTAGTTCCGCACACAGGACATGTACCCTTAACAGCCGGCCTATTGTTCTTCAACATCACTTGTTTAGGATTTTTTATTTCCCTTTTCGTCTTGCACTTCACACAAAATGCTTGAACCATCTTTCATCCACCTAACTTTACGTGCTCATCTAATCCCTTCACACATGAAGTATTTAAACGTGAGCCCTTCAGAACATAAAAGGCGCGATCCTATCGACTTTTAAATAAAAAAGAAAATGGTTACTTTAGATTGATGGTTTGTCTCTCTCTGAATGCGTCAAGAAGTTAGCATCACATTAAGTTGAATCCTTTTCAAGCAGATGAGCGCTAGATTTGAGATATGACACATTAGATGAAATCTTCAAGTGGTTTATTACATTGGTTCTTTTCGGTGCAAGGATATTTAAGAAAATATTCATCAACACTTACAAGAAGTTCGAAGATTGTAGGGCATTGACACCAAAGAGGATTCTTAAGGTAGATTGGGATGGGTTGGTGGAGATATTGGACGGAGGAAGTATGCAAGCTACGATTTCAAGACTGCCAAGAAGTTCTTAGAGATAATGAAGACTCTTTTGGCGAATTATTCTAGTCTTGATAGTCTTCAGCGACAGCCCCTGTTCTAGCATATGATCTTCGAAGTCTTGAACCAATTTAGACACTTCTTTATCACTTATGGTTATGGGCTCATCATGTTCTTTTCCGGCAAACCTGCAATGTTGGGAAAGGTGGAAGAGCATGATGCCTTCTGTTTTGAAGCTGGAATCCTTCTGGTATAATGATTGAGAACCTTTTTCACACCTGAGTTCTTCTTTAGAACTTCTATTCGGCTTATTTCTGCCGCAACGAGGAGTATCGTAAATAGGAGCTAAGGGAGTACTGTAGAAAGAGTTTAGTCTGTTGATCTTTATTGCAATTTTCTGAATTTATCGAGGGTTCTCTCTTCACAGCTCCTTAATTCGCTCTCTATCTCCCCTAACATTTCATCATGCTTGGTGATTACCTTCTTCCTCGATTCCTTAAACTTACTCTCAACAATTTCCTTTATATCAACCATTAACCTCACCCGACCTTGATTTCTCTAGGATTCTTTTTACATGCTTTAGCCTCGTGAAATCCTCCCTCTCCCTTTCATCTAGGCTAGATGAAATGAAATTTATGTTTTCACGGTAACTAGGGATGATGAGATACTCCAAAGCATTCATTAGGCGTTGAGTCCTTTCCAATTCTGCTGCCAAACGGAAGATCGAGTTCTCAATTTCGGCTGCTCTAAGTATATAGGGCAATGCCATCTTCATCATCTCCATAGTCTCGTCGAGATTGAAGCTCGTATCCATGAAACCATAAGTCAGCATTCTCTTCTCCTCTTTGATTTTGAGTGTGGGTACTTCTACGTCCAAGACAACCTTTACATCGACATTGACTTCTAATTGGACAGGCGTCGTCAAAGCGATAGATTCTAGCTCCATAGGACCTAATTTCAAGTAAGCATCAAAAAGAGCACGGTAAGCATTACTTAGAGGCTCTCCCATAGCATCTCTTGCTGTTATAGTCTCTCTGATCAGTTCATCCAACCTCCGAAGTAGTATCTCCCTTTTATCCTCAAGAATCTTATGTACAGCATCAGCTACCTTTAAACTTCTCTTGATCCTGATTAATTCGAGT
>JAKLZD010000079.1 GCA_024256245.1 Candidatus Methylarchaceae archaeon HK01M | reverse complement strand
TGGGAAGAGGAGTGGGAAGAAGAGTAACGGATATTAAGGAAAGGAAACTTCTTCCCCTAAATAAACCCAAATCTACCTTCACTAGTTTTTTTTAACTAATTTTTAAGTAAGAATCTTATAATACTTAATAAGCGAATGATAAAATATATTCGTCGATTCTGATAAAAACGTGATTATATAGTCAGTCGATAGTTCTATCGAAATCAGCTAAGATCGTCGAACGGCGCTTATATTCGCCTTAAAAAACTGTAAATATGCATATCGGCAACTGAGAATGGGAGGGGGTAATTTAATCCCCATGTCAGTCAACTGAAAATAGATTTAAAACACCGTGACAAGAGCATGAAGTCCCGATGGCTAAGCTGTAAGGAGTCTCGATCTTCTTTAAATCAGATAAGAAGGATGCAAATTCCTCTCCTCTAAAGCAACCCACATCACGCTGAAGCTTATAGCTACGGAGTATCTTAAAGACATCTGCTTTCCCCCAAGTTGCAAATTCGAATATGCTGTACATAGGACCTGCTTTCGGTCTACCTGTAGTTCGGCAGAAATTCAAGGGCTGGTCACAGGAAATCTTGCATAGCTTACCTTTGGGCATGTAGCTAGTGACGATTATTCCTTTATCTTCATTAAAATTCATAACAAGGCTCTCTGGTATCTCCTTCAATACTTCCCTTACCATCTCTGACTCTCCTTCCACTCTAAAACCCTCTCCTTCGAGCCATCTCTTGACCACCTCACCTGCAAGGTGTCCTGGTATGGCTGGGACGATGTAGTCTGGAGTTGCCTTCTTCATAAAATTCATCAAGAACTCAACAGCATCACAAAGGAAGAATATAACCCTATCCGATCTTATCCTCAAGGCTTCATCTATGTTTGATACCTTTATCCTCTCATCTATGAACCTGCTTGCCTTGCAGTCATGCATATTATCGACCAAGATCACTCTTGCAGATGATGCCCTCACCGAGATCATCGCCTCTGTGCCGAAGTGCCCACCACCAGCTATCAGAATCAGCTTGTCCTTGAAGATATTTGCCAAACGATTGATTAAATAAAGTAGATCGCTAATAAAAACTGTTCTAATCACTAGTTTAGTCATTCTAAGATACATTAGACTCAACCTTAATATTAGTGCTGAAGTAATGAAAAGTAGCTTGAAAGAAGCTCCTTCTAAATCTGATACCTATGATATGCTCCCAACTGCGATCAGACTGACTTACGTAATGTTGGTTCTATTGCTGTTAGGCCTTATGATATTCTCCTTCCCCTTGGGATTGTATATAATCTTCAACACAAATGTGGGCAGAAGTTCAACCAACTTAATAAAAACACTCTTCGTGTTTCTCTGGTTCATCTACTTGGCTATCTTCATTATGGCCATGAGAGGTCCTCGTCTAAAATTACATAGGTTTCCTAGGATAGCTCTAAGAGATGGGCTAAAGGTGATCTTCGATAATACCTTGTCGACCATCGCTGTAAACTTCTCAGCCCTCTTGTTGATTATCGTCTTTATCTCATTACTGCAGGAAGGGGTAGGCATCCCAACAGGTTCTCTCCCAGAGACAAATCCTATATTGGATTTCCTATCCGACTCCCTCGCCCCCCTATTGGAAGAGTTCATCTTTAGAATCTTCGCTATCGGTACAGCAACGGTTATCATCTTGATGGTCAGAGGGGCCAGCTTCAACTTCTTTAAGGCCTTATGGCGTCCATCAGAGTATACGCCTAAGATGAGAAAGGCAGATATGAGGCTTCTCTATCTTGTCGTCTTTATCAGCGGATTGCTCTTCGGCTATGCTCATGTTGCTCTTGGAGGGGGGTGGGAGATCGGTAAGGTAACCACAAGTTCTCTCGTGGGAATAATCTTTGGCTTGGTCTACCTATTTTACGGCCTGCCTGGTGCAGTTCTTCTTCACTGGTCCTTCAACTATTTCACAGGTTCTTACTACTATTTTGAGAAGGTTGTTGGAGAGAGCAGTCTTCTTTACTTTGCCGATTGGTCTGTAATAATCGTTGGGCTGGCATCTATTTTGTTTCTTTTGATCCATGCCCTTGGAAGGATAATTAAAATTCACAGTAGAAAAGAATTCTTGAAAGAAGAGGGAATTTAACTTTGATAATGTTATTTTATATTCCCCTAAACGTTTTTAATCTTGTTTTCAATAGTCGTGCTGTGCTATAAAAATGTGTATCATGGGTAAAAGTGAACTTATAAAGTTGATCGACGAGTATAAGTGCATATACCCCTTCAACTCCAGGTTGCTAGATGGGGATGGTTACATTCTGACAGTCAAGGAAGAGACTATGATGAACTATCTAGAACACAAAAATCTTATCTCCCATGAGATAGTGTTCACACCTCCTGAATATGTGGCCCACCTTACTGCCAAGAGCAAGTATGGAAGGATGGGTCTATCTTTCCTAAATGCGGCGAAGGTTCATAGCGGGTTCGTAGGAAGGCTGGCCTTAGAGATCGTCAACCTTAGTAATGACAGGCAACCTATAACGATCAAAGAGGGAGATCCATTCATGCATATAGAATTTATGACAAGAATGGGTGATCCTAGCCTTTATGAGGGTTCATACATGTTTCAGTACATGAACGATGAAGAGATAGAGCTATACATCAACCTCTTGTCCAATAAGTTCAAAGGTCTCTACGCCGACTTGAAAAGTCTGGCCAAAAAGAGGCTTAAAGAGTAAAGGAGAACGATCCTATCGAATGTAAGTAGGATTGTTGTAAAGCTTTAAGGAAAACAATTTTAAAGAATCGATATACATATGGGACTAGGAATGACAAGCGAATCTAACGGCGATGGCAAATCGACTGGTAAGGCTCAGCAAATAAAAGAGGCAAGAATGCTCGCTTCAAGACTTCAGCGGGCAATAGACACTGGGCGCTCAACCTTGATAAAGATGAGAGAAGTGGATAAGCTGGTAAGCAATCGTCTGACTACACAGACCGCATACATCCTTAAAACAATCGATAATCTCGGGGGTAAGACCCAAAATTCTAGTAAAAAGGGGAAACTAAACAAGATCTACCTCAAACTTCTTGACCTCTTCAATGAGTTTAAACTTATGGAAGCCAGAGGATATAAGACCATGGTCAGATCACGTAACATAGTAGATGCAAAGAGATTAGACGAGTTAATAGATGTAGATACAGAGTTATTGAGTGCGATTGCTCTGCTTTTTAAGCTAGCTTCTAAGATTTCTTCGAAGAAATCGATCTCTCTTAATATGTGCAAAGAAATCTTGTATATGATCGATGATCTTTTCTTAGCCTTAAGGAAGCGTTATGAGATCATAGGCGCCGTCGATTAAAGTTGAGTAGACAGGACAATATCCATTTAATTTACAATGAAGTAGATCATATCTGATTGTCACAAGAATTCTAATAAATGGTAGATAGAGCTCCTCACATTTTACTGTGCCTTAACGGTTAAGAATCGATACTCAACTTGAAGCAAACAATTATATAAATATCAAGGTATATATTATCTGATTGACCTATGTAACATAGAACATTGTTTACCCCCTTGATAAGCTAGTGAGATTCTAGCGAAATAGCGGTCCTTCTGCTATCGGGGTTGTATTCTTTAAGTAAGAGAAAGCTATCAAAGGGAAAAGAGACCGAGCAGTTATCTTCTATCACTTGGAAATACCACTAAAAGATGTATAGGAGTTGCAAGTAGAAATGGTTAGGAAGAACTGTGATATCTGTGGTACTGCAAAGGCAGTTCCTTGTCAGAGATGTGGTATCAATGTCTGTAGAACTCACAGAGATCGTTGTTTTGATGAAAAATCTCAGTCATTCATTCTTCTCTGCCGTAATTGTGGAAGGTATCTGTCTGCACAAAGGTCTCCAACTTCAAGAACTTACAGAAGCAATAGAAGAAAATACCGATATAGATGGTAGTGGGCGGTTACTACTACCGCAATTTTATAGTCTTTTATATATTGTAAAAACTTTATATAGAAAAAGTTTTAGCCCTAATTCTAGGTGATCGAAGTTATCATACCATTCCGATTCTATAAAGACTAAAGACGACGAATCCAGCAAGATAAGCAGAAGAGATTTCCTGAAGCTCGGCGGAATGGCAACAATTACAACATTCGCGCTAGGAGAAATTCCTGAAGTTATGGCAACTACAGGAGAGTACCCTCGGCTCGATAGGATTGAAAATTATCTAGAAGGACAGACCGTCCCATCTATCTGTCTATACTGTGCAGGAGGTTGCGGGGTTCGAGTAACGACTTTGAATGGAGAAATTATAGAGACAGAAGGCGACCCTGACCATCCAATAAACAGCGGTCGTTTATGTAGCAAACCAAGTGCATACCCTCAATTGATCTATAGCGAGAGGCGCATCCTGTATCCTATGAAGAGGACGAACCCAAACAAGGGCGAGAATGAAGACCCAGGATGGGTTCAAATCACATGGGATGAAGCATATTCTACAATCGCCTCAAAGATCCAAGAAGCCATGGAAAATGTACCCTACAAGCGTACAAATACGACAACTGGGGAAGACGATTACTACTACGTAGGCAAGGACTCCCCTGTATCATGGCTTGGATCGTCTTACTGGAATAATGAAGAATGCTATCTAGGCAGGAAGTTGACGGCCCTTATAGGCTCAAATAACATTGAACATCAGGCTAGAAAGTGCCATGC
Organism: Candidatus Methylarchaceae archaeon HK01M; assembly: GCA_024256245.1. GTDB lineage: Archaea > Thermoproteota > Nitrososphaeria > Nitrososphaerales > JACAEJ01 > HK02M2. Next base: position 6,876 of record JAKLZD010000079.1, on the reverse strand, counting down.
ATCAACGGTAGTAGGGCTGGGAAGTACCTTCGGCTTTGGTGCGATGACCAATCATATAATCGATGCCAAAAACTCCAAAGTCTTCTTAATAGTGAGTAACCCAGCTGAATCACATTCGATGGAATTCAGGTGGGTGACGGAAGCTGTATTGAATGGTGCAAAAATAATAAACTTGGATCCGAGGTTCAATAGGACTAGTACCAAGGCAGATATCTTCGCCAGGTACAGATCTGGTTCAGAAGCAGCGATCTACCTCGGTCTGATCAGATACACAATCATAAATGCTCGCTATGATAAAAATTTCCTTGAAACAAGAACCAATGCTCCTTACGATCTTGATGGCAACTTCTTGAGCGATTGGGAGACCAACCCAGATTCGATATTCAGCAAGCTTAAGGCTATCGCTGAGGACTATACTCCCGAAGAGGTATACAAGATCTCTGGCATAGCTGTAGAAAAATTCGATCTGATAGCGGATACTTTTACGGATTTAAACAATAGACCGGGCAACATCTACTACGCTATGGGGACTACTCAGCACACAAATGCAAGCCAAGCGATCAGAGCACAGGCAATACTGCAGTTACTTCTAGGAAACATGGGTGTGCCAGGAGGCGGGGTAAATGCTCTTAGAGGTATAAGCAACGTTCAGGGTTCAACGGACATGAACATGCTGATGCACCTAATCATGGGGTATAGGGCACCGCCTAGGAACGAAACCGAGATAAGAAGGTATCAAAAGTGGAAGAACTACGATCCAGCAAATCGTGGAGGTTCTTCCGACCCAGCAGCAGTCAAAGCCAACGATAACGATCCATCCTACACTGTATGGGAGCAAAGATACTACAACAGACACTTCCCAACTTGGAACTCACTGGAGTACAACTGGGGCATGTATGTGGGCACATGGCCAGGCATAGACCCTGACAATGAGTCAATCGTATGTGACTTGCCTGTCGATTACGGCTATCCTATAGTCGCCTTGTTCAGAAAGATATGGAATGAAGATATCAAGGTCCTTATCTGCAACGGTGAAAATCCAGCTGTTTCGATGCCCAACGCAGAACTTGTGAGGGATGCCTTATCGAAAGTCTTTCTGGTTGTGGAAGAAATCTTCGAGACTGAGACAGCTTGGTTCGCTGATATACTTCTCCCTGGAACTGTTCAAGTTGAAAGGTCGGGGAGCATCACAAATACTGGCAGATGGATTCAATGGCGTTGGAAGGCAATCGATCCACCAGGTGAATGCAAGCCAGAATTAGAGTACGTAACTGAATTGTACCAGAAAATAAGAGAGGATGCTGGTGTAAAGTTGCCTTCAGAGAGGTACAAGGATGACACTGGTCATGACACTGGATCTAGACCAGAGGATTGCTGGCCATCACCTTATGCATCAGTATTCAATGGTGATCCATATACTGCCGAGGATGTCTACAAGGAGATAGGAGCAAAAAGCCTTGATCCAAGCCTTAGACCTGGTTATGTTACGGTGCAGCCCGCTGCCAACGTCATTTACAAGAACTCATACGACCCTGAACTGGATCCTTCTGTTGAAGGAATCTTGGCTAAGAGACGCGACCCTACGCCACTCGATAGTGAAGATGCTCAATACGGTTACTTCAAGAATTGGGCTTTCAGCTGGATGTTGAATCAAAGAGTACTTTACAATATAAATGAGAGTCACTCAGGAGTCAATTACTTCTTCACCTGGTGGGCTCTTAACGATACGACATGGTTAGGTTTCGATAAAGGAGCTGTCTGGTCCAGGCTTCTTTTCAATGCAAGCATACCGGACGTTAAAAACCCCCTATCACATGGAATGCCTTTGCATAACGAGCCCCTCGAAAGCCCTGACAGTGAACTGGAAATAGAGTATCCGACCATGTGGGGGAGCTATTATACGTACTATAACGTCTATGAGGACATAAAGCCTGTAGAAATAGGCGATTCGAGTACATACCCCTACGTACTCACAACTTTCAGATTGGCAGAGCATATGCAGGCTGGAGCCTTGACGAGGAACGTACCTTGGCTTGTGGAGTTGTTCCCAGAAGTATTCGTAGAGATGAGCCCGACCCTTGCTTCTGAGATAGGAGTGAGTAGTGGCGACTACGTTCTGTTGAAGACTGCAAGAAATCCAGATGGTGATATGGTGAAATGTGTAGTTACGGATAGAATTCAACCTCTGATAATAAATGGTAAGACTATCCATGAGGTAGCCATGCCTTGGCACTGGGGTTTCAGAGGCCTCAGCACAGGACTTAGCGCAAACGTTTTAACCATGGACGCCGTGGACGTCTCGGCACATATCCCTGAGTATAAAGCCTGCTTATGTAAGGTGGAGAAAGTATGAGGTGGTGAATGATGGTTTCAATATATAATAGACCAAGTATGTTTTTCGATCTAACAAAATGCATCGCTTGTAGAGCCTGTCAAGTGGCTTGTAAGAGATGGAACAAACGCCTTGCGGAGGAGACATCCTTGAACAGTGATCCCACAACTCAGTGGACGAACCCGCCAACACTTAGCTCTAACACTTGGAGACTTGTCAAGTACAAGTTGAAGTATGACGAAGTGAACGATGAGGTTACTTGGACCTTCATACCCTATTCATGCATGCATTGTAACGATCCCCCATGCGTAGGAGTCTGTCCTACTAAGGCTGTATTCAAGAGAGACGATGGCATAGTCCATATTCACAGTGAAAGGTGTATAGGGTGCGGATACTGTATTGAAGCATGTCCCTACAAGGTACGATTCTTCGCCGATGATGAGTACTTCGGGATAAAATCGATCTACAAGTGCACCTACTGCTTGGATAGGCTTGATGCTGGATTAAGTGAAACTGCTTGCGTTCAGGCATGTCCGACAGAAGCTCTGGAATTCGGTGAGTATACCGAGATGCATGAGAAGGCAAGGCAGAGAGCTAAAGCTGTAGGAGGTTATATCTATGGCGACGAGTCTCCTTTGGCAGGAGGATCGGATATAGGCACTTCATCGGTCTACGTTTCCAATGTTCCCTTCGAAGAGTTGGGCTTCCCAACAGAAGAGCAGAGGATCTCAGCCCCATTCGTTATGGAGAGGATCCTTCTGGAACGTGGAGGACTTGCGATCTTCGGTCTCGGAGTTCTTTCATTCCTAGGCTTTGCGTTATGGCGGAGAGAGAGGATAGGTAAAGCTAAAATGAGGGAGTTATCAAAGGAGGAGTGATAAAAGATGACAGAGATATTACCTTGGGGATGGCCCATCGCCTTTGCCCTCTTCTTCGGGGGGCTTGGTGGAGGAGCTTTCATGCTGACATCTGTAACAAGTTTTCTCACCAGAGACGATTTTAGAGATATCTTGAAATACGGAGCAATCGTCGGAACTGTAAGCGCTATCTTGGCTATTCTCGCCTTTATAGTGGACTTGGGTGCCCCTGAGCGTGCACTCTTCGTATATTCCAACCCTGGTTCGATGATCACTATAGGTAGCACTATCTTAGCTATCATAATCCCACTAGGGTTGGTGTACTCAACGTTCGTACCCCCAGATCTATTGAAAGGAAGATTCCCTTGGTCTGGCAATATAAGGGCAAGAACCGCCGTTGAAGTGTTGATGTTCATACTGGGTGCTGCCTTGGCTGCCTATACAGGGTTCGTTTTAGGCCTTGTAGGAAGTTCGCCTTTCTGGGGCTCTCCCTTAATAGAAGTACTCTTCATCCTATCAGGGACATCAACGGCCATCATGGCTATCGGTCTCTTCATGACTCCTTTGTATTCAGCTACGAAAGTGGAGCGTGCAAAGAAGAGGCTCATAGAGGCCTTGCATAGACTAGACCTAGCCGACGGTCTTCTAATAATAATAGAACTTGTGATCGTCATGGCTCTTGTATTTACAGCAACCGGTATATCGGAGGTGGCAGGGATGTCTGCAGATGTTCTAATAAGCGGTTCATTAAGCACTATCTTCTGGGGAGGTGTTGTCGGTCTAGGACTGGCTCTTCCATTCTTGATCCTCATCTTCTTGGCTTGGAGAGGAAGGACCGCTGCCTACATTCGCCTGTATCCACCTCTACTGGCTATAGCCTCTATCAGTGTACTTGTAGGAGGCCTCTTAATGAGGTACGTAATCGTCATCGCTGGCCAGATTCCAGTCTTCTGATGAAAAAACATATATGGGGAGAAAAGGAAAAGTTGGTAGGTGAAGGGGTTGGCGTATAGATATAGAGCGAAATTAATTCTCAAGGTGCCCTTGGAAGGCGATTCAGGCGTTGTTAGGATTGACAAGAAGACAATGGAATACCTTGGTTTGAAAAAAGGAGAAAAGGTTGAAATCACTGCAAGCTTTTGGTCTGTTCGTGGTACATACGTTTTAGCGACCGTCGATGAACTTCCTTCAGAGGATGAAGGACAGGGGATAATCAGGCTATCGAAGGACAAATTGGAGGACGGCAACTTCAGACCTGGCGATAAGGTAATAGTGAGCAGGGCGTAAATTCATTTTACATTAAATTCAAAGTATCCAAAGAGTCGGATCGAAAGATCCGATGACTACTTTTTATTTTTAGCTTTTAAATTTCATTTTTCTCTAAAAAATCTATAATTTTCCCTCAAGTTATTTCCTCAATTTCTGTTTGTATTTTCCTTTCCTCAATTTCTGTTTGTGTCTTCATTTCTTTTAGAAGTGAATCGTATACATAAAGTAGCCTCTCCAAATAAACAACCCATCTACTTAATTTATCATTACTCCTTGGAATGAATACCATGAAATCATCACCTATCTGTCTGAATCCAAATTTTTGATAAAATCTCTCTAGATCTCTCTCACGACCAGGCTCAGGGGAGGGCATTAAAGCTATGAGAGTATCCCACTCCTTGATTATTCTTTGCACAAGCAAGGAGCCGATGCCCTTTCCTCTATAGGGTTGGGAGATCTCCATGGCGTCGAGGGCCTTGGCATTTGGTAGAGTCGGCCAATCAACTATGATGGCAAAGCCGACTATCTTATTCTTTTCAACTGCTGATAGGACGTCTGCTCCTTCCTTCAGCCTTTGCCTTAAGAGCTCTCTAAGCTCATCCTTGCCCTTATAACCAGAAGACTCGACCCACCGTGTAAAACCGTCTTCTATATCAAGATCCTGTAGATCCGATATAGTCAGTTTTTTGATCACTGGTTTATTAACTATCAATTTTTTAACTACTATATACCCCCTCAATTCCCAAATATCCCAATAACAAACCAAAGGGGATTTTTAATAAATACATGGTGTTTATAGAATAATTATAATATATATTTCCTGAACAATGGAAGGACACAGACAACCTCTCCATCTTTGAAAAAAGAACCTATCGGATGCCTCTCCCCCCTCCATATATCTCCCTAACGATCGAGACAGCTTTGTCTGGAGGGACAACATCCATCTCTGTGACTATTAGATCTATATCTTCATGATGAATTACATCGTAAACAGGATTTTTAATTTCAATCCCTCGCCTTGCAGCTTCGTTTGTCTCGAAAACCATGGATCGATCCGCCTCTACACTACTTAATTCATCATAGATGGGTTCCGGGATAAATTTATGGGTGTTTGCAACTACGTATACCTTTACATGGGCTTGATGGGCTGCCAAGGCGATAGCTGATGCTCCTGTCTTACCCACTACATCCCCCTCAAGACCAACGGCATTGGCTCCAAGGATAACTTTGTTTGCACAGAAATCAGAAGCCGTGTGTCTTTTACACAAGAACAGGTGATGAGCGGAATCGGTTATAAGAGTAACAGGTATCCCAAAGTCGGCTAGGGCGATGGCTAGAAGTCTCCCATGAAACTCTGGGCGAGTTTCGGTCACGATGACCTTGAATCTTTTCCCCAAATGGTGGGCCTTGACAAGGGTGGATAGAACAGTAGTGCTACATGAGTGAGTCAAAATAACATCTCCATCATCTATTAAGAGATGGGCCCCAACTTCACCGATCTTATCGATAGACTCTCTGATCGACCTTATAGCGGCGGCTACACTGTTTATAACGGCACGTTTTGAAGCCTCGATGTCAGCCTTTTCATCGATAACCGAATCCACTTGATGACACACATATTGGGTTACAGTCCTAAATGAGACGTTTAAAGGCATCTCCTTAGAGAAAAGATCGCACACCTCATGTAGTTTCTTCGCAAATTCGATAGGGTCTTCTAAAGTTAAACTCACGGCGAATATCTTGATGGCTTCTAGGGAAGCAATGGCTACATCGGTAGAACCTACAATCCTTCCCTTCTTTATATCCGCCAAGGTCTTTATCACATTTGAGTCTAAGATCATCTGAACCATTACGGATATGAGTTAAGTCGATTAAAAGTATTTCTCAATCTGTTTCTGTCACGTTGTAGGGTCATAGATATAGGTGTCAATTGTCGGCTTATGTATCTCGTATAGAGAATAGGCGGACAACTCTGATCTAAAATTCAGGTTGTAGAAACTTTAAATCAATTGAAGACTTTTTCTCATTGTTCATGACAAGTGATATACTTCTGTACGTTGGGTCAATAGTGATCATGATTTGGGGGATTTCTCATATCGTCCCTACCAGACAGATCGTCAAAGGTTTCGAACCGTTGTCTGTAGACAATAGGCGAATCATTACAATGGAGTGGATTGCCGAAGGTATCACATTAGTCTTCATAGGCCTGCTCGTATTGCTTGTAACTGCCTTGAGTGAATCACAGAACCTTGTGTCTGCTACTGTTTTTACAGCATCTGCTTTGATGCTTATTGTTATGGCAGGATTGACTGGACTGACTGGAGGAAGAACATCAGTTGTGTTCTTCAAGATCTGCCCGCTTGTTAAGACAGCTGTAGCGGTTTTGTTTTTTCTAGGGATTGTGTTATGAAAGATGAT
>JAKLZD010000032.1 GCA_024256245.1 Candidatus Methylarchaceae archaeon HK01M | reverse complement strand
ATAAGCTTTACCGATATGCTCTATAAGCTCTCTAGCATCTTCAGTCGAGATATGACCTGCAGAGTAGTCTTTCAGGATGCCTTCCTTCACTGTTATCAAGTTACATCTGAATGCCAGATCATCTTCGCCAAGCTCGATCCCCATGCTCGCCGCCTCCAAGGGTCCTCTGCTTAAGTTAAACTTTCTTGGATCGTATCCCAAGATGGTCATGATGGCCACATCCGTTCCTATACTCGATCCCTGAGGCATTGTCTCCAGACTTCCACATACACCCCTGGAAGCTATTCTATTCATGTTTGGGTGCTCTGCCACTTGCAATGGAGTCTTTCCACCTAACTCCTCCAAAGGATGGTCTGCCATCCCGTCCCCGATAATCAGTACGTACTTCATCAGAAGTCTTAGGCCGACGACACCATCATAAACTTTTAGTCTAGATAGAATAAGTGTATGGAGCAATCTAAAGTTTATTATAATCAAAAAGCGAAAAGTTAATACTTTTAATTTATATTTTATAGTAGCAACCGCCATGAGGAAAGGTAAGCGAAAGAAAACTAGAAAGCTTCGTAGATTCCCTAAGATCAGCTTAATCATAATAATAGTCCTTGCATTGGCAATCGTCGTTACATACTTTGCCTTCAACCAGCCAACAAATCCTGCCACTGGTGAGATTAAAGCAGCCATCTTGGACTCCCTTTACATTATAGATCCGAATGCTGATTTTTTAAATGAGGTTAATAGTACTCTCTCACAAGCTGGTTTCAAGGTTGACATCTATCTTGGCGAAGACGTGACGGTTGAACTCTTCAAGGAACTTCCGAGCCTTAACTATAAGCTTATAATATTGAGAGCCCACACCGCATGGGAGGAAAGTTCCGATGTCAAGGAACCTCCTACAATCGCCTTTTTCACAGGTACACCATACAATGGCTATGACTACTTTATGGAGAAAATGTTTGGTGAAGTTAGAGAGGGAACGATCGAGGGATATCCTACCCACTTCTTCGCTGTAACCCAAAAACTCATTCAGGTCAGTGAAGGCGAATTTCCAGATTCTTTTGTAATAGTCGACAGTTGCTACGGATTGAATTCAAACTCCATGGCAGAAGCCTTCATTGAGAATGGAGCATCGGTTTACATAGGATGGGATTCGGGAGTTTACAGTGATTATTCCGACTCCGCAACTCTGATGCTTCTTGATAACCTGTTGAGCGACATGACCGTTGAAGATGCTGTGAGTAATACTATAAAAGACCATGACTTTGGAAGCATACTGTCTTATTATCCCTCTGATAAAGGAGATTTAGTGCTGAAGTAACTTACTTCCTCATGACGATTATGCTCTCTCTTGCTCTCCCTATCTTTACAGTCCTGTCCCTCGTTACAACTCTATTATTGACAACGACGATTCTCTCAACTTTAAGCCCCATTCTCTCAGCCAGATCGGCCATGAGTATATCGATTGGCACTATCCTGTCTGGGAAAGCACCTTCAGCAATGACTATAGCGCACTTAGAACAATCCTTCATAACCCTATAGATCTCTTTGAGGGAGTCGTTCATATCTTGCAGGTAAGCCTTAGCTATCTCTGGCAGATTCAACTCCGGGAACAGATCCTTGACGTTCTTCGGATTCAATCCTATATACGATCTTAAATTATCGAATTTGACATCTCTGAAGAATAGCTCGTACTCTATCGAATAGACCTTTGTGTACTCTATCTTGTTCAAGTATGGTGGAGAAGTTATAACAGAATCGAAGTAGTTGTCTTGAAGGAAATCCATCCTCCTTGCATCTCCCAGATCGACCTTTATCTCGGAGCCTTTGAAGTGAGCTCTCTTTAGGTTACTAATCATCCTCTTCACGGTTCTTTTGAACATCTTCTTCAGGGGAGGGACAGGTCTTTTGAATATCTTGATAACTCCCCCATCCTTATACCCATAAGTTACTCTGTTTGCTGAGTTCATCAAAGCCAGTGTGAAGAAGTTCCTTACCTTATGGTCTTCTATTCGTCTTATCTCTTCCTTGAAGAAGAGTATGTCTTCGAGCGAGTATCTTGAGAACGCCCTTCTTGTGAGTGGGCTCAACCCTTTGATATCGTAACTCTTGAACTTCTTTGAGAAAATCTCTTTGGCAGAATCTCTGATCTCCTCTAAATCATAATCTTCTGTCTTGACCTGAGTAACGAAGACCGCAAGAGGTGAAACATCGACCCCAACCACATTGACCCCAACCTCCTTCGATGCCAAGAGGCTCGTCCCTGCCCCACAGAAAGGGTCTAATACCCAGTCACCACTTTTGACTTGGAGCCAATCGAACATAAGTAAGGTAAAGTCTCTTGAAAAACCCTCTTTAAAGTAGAACCAGTTGTGTATAGGAACTCTTTTATTTGGCATGAAAGTCACTAACCTGCCAAGATCGTACCTCTCTTCGATCGGAAATGGATGGACTTCTCTTTGATTCACCATCTGTCACACAGTTATGTTATCGAGGTTTATATCTTATCATATATTAAGAGATGATTATTTCCACATCATCTATATAATAACTCATGTAAGTCTCCCAAAGTACCGTGATCCCGACAGCTACCCATATCTCGCCATCAGGGCCCGTATTCAGATTTGTCATGTGACTGTACTCTTTCCAACCTGATACTTGATTCGCTCTTCCTAAACGCGTAAAATCAGCCTCTGCCTCAGGATCATAAGTCCCTAAATAGGCACAAACACCAGCAATATCGTTTGCCTCACTTTCAAATTCACTGTAAAGCTGGAATGAGATCTTTACTTGAACGTTAGAATTGGGATTTACAGCTATCCTTCTCTCTATCCAGACAGTCCCATCATCTTGCCTTCCATCTATAGATAGATTCAGAGAATATGAACCTGAGTAAGAAACTGAATCTGTTCGAGTGACCTCCCAAAAAACATCTTCTCCAGTATTTGGGTCCAACGGGACGTCCGAATCCGCTATCCACTCACCGAACCCCTCCTCAAAGCTTTCGTTAAACACGGAAGGCTTTGGATAAAAGTACAGTCCAAGAACTATGCCTGAAATGATGATGCCTGTGATTAGGTAGGTTTTCAGTTTCGGGCCCATCTTCAACCTTTACCATAAGATTTTAGGTAAACTATGTTCGAATATTCGGTAAGAGTAGCCTAGGATTGAACTAAACATAGACTGGATGTTTTTAGAACTTTTCGGCCTTTTTCATAAGCACCTTACTCAGCCAGTGAATACCTTGAGTCGTTATCCTGTAGCTCAAACCTTATTCGCTCTGCTCCCTTTCTACATCGCCACGTTTTAGCATCTCGCTCATTCTAGAGCTTATGGACTTAGGGTTAAGGGCGGTAGCAGATTTTATTTCATTCAAAGTTATGGACGGTGTGGATGCTCTTGCAAGCTCATAGTTTATTCTGGCTGCTACGAGTTGGAGCCCTAATGTGTTCTTATCGCTCAGTTTCCTCTCGCCTTTCCAGACCTTTGGACCCTCTGGTGTAATCTTTACATAATCGCCGAAAAGATCGATCAACTCATTTAGTGAGTAATTCATGGTAACCTTGGATGCCAGTTCTATGTTATGTATGTGCTTGGCCAAGAATTCGTTGACAGAAGCCGCTACATGCTGAGGTTCTCCACTGAACTCTACCTTGAGTTCTCCATAAGTGATTGCCACATTAAGATTCTTTTGTTCTTGACTCATCTCATAGCCCACCTTTATCAGAATTAACACTCCTTGAAAAAGTTGAAGGGTTGCTTATAGTAAGGCTCATAGAAGATGTGTAGACGAATTCCCCACTCTCATCTTTGAACCTTCTCAACTTTCCGTCTTTTGCAAGTCTAAGGAGTGCTACAGCTACGGACTGCTTTGGATAGATCAGGCCATAAGATTCTAGTGCGTTTTTTACATCGTTGAGTTTATGTGTTTTCCTCCCCCAAGTATCTTGAAAAAATTTTGTAATGACATTAGGGAGTGAATCGTCTTTCTCTACCTTTATTTCGGGCAAAATCTTAGGGATCCCTCTCACCTTTCCTTCTTTGAAAGGAATCTCCGTTACAGTCTCAGATTTTGTCTGTAAAATTGGAGCAGATACGCTCTTGGGCAGATGTTGAACTACTTCAGGAACTAGATGAATAGCTTCTTTGATCGCTGAGATGGGCGCCTCTATTTCCGCTTCATTTGCACCTAATCTAACTTTTATCTTCACAATACTTTCAGACATATGAAAATGGATATGAAAACACTCATTTATTATCTTTACTCTGATGAATCATGCTCTCCTTTCATCACATTTTCAATTTCATTTTTCAGAAGGGTTCCAACTTTTGCACCGTCGGCCCGTCCCCTCGTGATTTTCATTACCTTGCCCATTATTATGCTGAAGGCCCGCTCCCCCCTCTCTCTGATCAAATCCTTGCTCTCCTCCACAATCCTTCTGATAAGTTGCAGAAGCTCCTCTTCCGAAATAGTTACTATCCCGAGCCTCTTGATGGCATCTTCTATGCTCCCTATCTTTCCCTCCAAAAATAATTCGAGGATTTGAGGTATGGCCTCCTTCGAAATCCTTCCCTTGTCTAGGCTCAAAAATAGGTCTGTCAGCGTACTCTCGTCAAGGAAGTCGATATCGAAGCCAGCTCTGGATAGGCTGATGAGCGTCTCTGTCAATGTAGCAGCTACGACACTCGGTTGAATCTTTGTCTTCGATACTACGGCCCCGAAAAGGTCGGAATACTCAGAGTCATAGACTTGCAGGGCTAGTTTTTTGCTCAACCCATACTTGGACATATAATACTCTATCTGCTCTTCCCAAGGTTTGGGTACCTCCTTCTCAAGCCTTGACAACAGTTCTTTTGTAATGGCTATTGGAGGAATATCCGTCTCAGGATACATCCTTGCAGGTCCAGGTCTGGGTCTTATGTACCTTGTCTTTCCATCAGGGGTTGGACCACGGGTTTCATAAGGCACACCTTGCAGAGCATCCTTGGACCTCTCTACTATTGCCACTATCCCATCTTCAGCTCTATCCTTAGGTCCTGCTAAAAGCACAAACCCATCTTCTTTGGAGATTTCTAGCCTTCGTTTCAGACTTTCTACTTCATCGATCGTTATGCCGTATCTAGGCAGCTCGTCAGAATGGTAGATGCCCCCCAATCCATAAAACCGGACCATTTCGGCCATCTCTTTACCCAGTCTGATCTCTGGATAAGGCTCGTAAACTAAAAGCCCAGAGAAACCCTTCAGCCTTACGGCCAGCACTATCCCTCCCTCTTTTATGGCCTGTCTTATTATTTTACACTCTGTATCTTCGAATATATCCGTCACATCTATGGGCTGACCTATATCTTCTGGCTTCACAAACCTCTCCTCAAGCTCTTCTTTTATCTCCATCAAGCCCTTCTGCCGTAAAGCCTCAAACTCTACGATCTTCGATATCATATCCAGCTTCTGAATCCCTTTCACTTCTACCACTGCTCCCCCTTTGGTAGATACGTTGATATCCTGTCTTATGGTGCCGAGACCTCTAGCAACTCTCTTGGTCGCCCTGAGAAGTCTCCCCAGAGATAGGGCTATCTCTTGAACCTCCTGAGGTGATCCCTCTACAGGTGCTAGGGCTATCTCAACCAATGGCACGCATAGCCTATCTAGATAATATTCCCGAAAATCTTTAGAATCTCCTGTCAACCTTGCGGCATCTTCCTCAAGGCATATCGTCTGAACCTCTACCTCTCTATGATGGGTTTTTAGTGAACCTCCAAGGGCGACTATTATCGTTCTCTGAAAGCCCGTCGTATTCGAGCCGTCTATCACTATCTTTCTCATCGTATGTAACTCGTCCACTATATTCGAGTTTAGGGCTAAGGCTACAATGAGCGCCGACTCTACAGCCTCCATATTCAGATCATGAGGCGGCTCTTCATCAGCTTCGACTAGACAAGAACTATCACGATTGGCGCCATATCTTATCATCTTGCCCTTCTTGAACTCGAACATGGCTGCCGGATCGACTTGACCCAACTCGCTCTGTGTAGGCCTTAACCTTCTCTCAAAGGAGAGCTCGAAGGTATCCGATTGAAACTTTTCACAAGGGCAGAAGAGCTTCTTCTTCGTTGCCAATTGCTGATGTATTTCAAGCCCTACTTTCAAGCCTAGCTCTTTATAATCTATCCCCTCTATCACCATGAATTAAATCACCTTGCCGGCCTCCTTTCCAGATCAGACCTGTAACCGATCTCTCCTGCAATATTCTTCTTCATCAACTCCTTTGCATCCTCTACACTCCTCGTATTGCCCAATGCCCACATCATCTTTACTAGTGCTGTCTCAGGTAACATATCCTCAAGAGGTAACACGCCCATGACCAGTAGATCACGCCCAGTATCATAAACGGTCATGCGCACCCTCCCCCATATACATTGGGACGTCATGGCTACAAGGACACCCTTCTCTATGGCTAGTCTCAATTGACTGTTACAGTAACCGCCAACATGGCCCAGACCAGTCCCCTCAAGGACTATCCCCTTGTAACCCCTACTGGTAAGGTAATCTATGATCTCAGGATCGAAATCAGGATGAAACTTAATCAATGCAACTCTGGTATCGAAATCTGGTCTGGCCGCGAAATCTTTAGAATCACTTCTGGGAGGAAGACCATCCATCACTTCTCCAATACTCCCCCCCTTCACATAGGCCACTGGAGGGATGTTTATTGACTCGAAGGCATCCCTACGACTCGTGTGGTTTTTCCTCACCTTGGTCCCAAGGTGAACAGATAGAACGTCATCACTCATGCCAGAGTGCATTACAACGTAGACGCCCGAGAATGGTGCTTTAGAGGCTACCAAGACAGCACCGATCAAGTTAAGGGCCGCGTCTGACGACGGTCTATCAGAAGACCTTTGTGATCCGACTAGAACGACGGGAACAGGGACTTCAGCAAGGGCAAAGCTAAGAGCAGCAGAAGTGTAGCCCATGGTGTCCGTGCCGTGAGTCACAACTATGCCCCTAAATCCAGACCTTACCTTCTCAGCGACTTTCAAGGCAATCAACTTCCAATACTCGGCAGTCATATTTTCACTGAATATGCTCGAGACAACTTCTGCATCTATTATGGCATATCGAGATAGCTCAGGGACTGCAGAGTAAAGATCGGAGGCTGAGAGGGCGGGGTGAACTGCCCCAGTCCTATAATCCACTCTGCTCGCTATAGTTCCACCAGTGCTTATTATAGCTATATTTGGCAAGTTGGGTTTGATCAAAGGTTTAGGGGGAGCTGTAAAATGGGGCTTCTCTCCTACAGATATGCGTTTGATAGCTTGAATATTTCTGACATCTATCCCTATGTTATAGCCGTTCGACAACTTTATCACTACATGAAGATCGTCGGCATATTCGTATCTTGGCATCAAAACTCCATTATATTTCGTCTTAGAAGTTGCAACCTCTATCAGATCCCCAATCATGACTTTCGATTTCTTCAATATATCTGATGAAGGGCCCCTATAGCCAACAAGCTCGCTCATAATTTTAAAGGAAAAGATCATAAGAAATAAAGGTATAGCTATCAGTCATACTTCTAGAGAAATCCACTTCTTTAGCTTTAGAAGGAATTCTCGACATTGGCTCGTTTGAAGAGTCATTGAAAGATCTATATATCATCGGTTTAGATTTAAATAAAGAGATGCTTTGCTAAGCAAAGTAGTAGTTCTTTATTATCTTTCACTTCTATCCAGTTCCCTAACCATACTTGAGTTAGGTATTGATGATGTACGACTTGTATAGTATATCAGATAAAACTGAATAAGACGAATCCTAATAACCCTAATAATACGGCTATTATTATGAAGATAATGATTGCTACTATTGAAACGGCTAGTGCCTGTAACCATCCACAATCGAAGAAGTGTTTCACTATAAGGAGCCAAAGTATAAGTTGGATGATTGATACGATGATTCCCGTGTAGCCGGAGAGTGTGCCGAAGAATGTTTGAACCAAGGCGCCGAAGAGTGTGCCAACGACGGTCCCAATAATGATTATTAAGACAGCGTCAGTGAACTTTGCTTTTTCTTTTCCAACTATACCTCTTCCAGAAAGCCATAGAACAGGCGACAATATAATTATGCTTACAATCATGTTTATGATGAGAGCTACCCAATCAATTACCAATCCTTGATATCACCTCCTATTTGATATTGAAAATCCAATACAACATATTAAAAAACAATTGTAAAAAATTTTTTAGCTAATCTTTCTCATCTGTATTTTTCCTCAATTCTTACATGGTATTGAAATTAGGTCAATTCTTTTTGAATTAAAGGAATATTACTTAGGGTTGTAAGAATCAAGCCCACAACTTTAGAGTTTGCGACGCTAAACTCAATTTCTAAACGATACGCTAATAATTATTTGAAGTAGATTGACCCATCGAAGTCATGGAGTTTAAGAGTTATGGCCTTGTCGTATCCGATAAGAGTGACACGGCCAATAGGAAGGGTCAAAAGGTCTGCATCGCGTTCAATTTCAAGGAGGATGCCATAGGCAAGGACAATTATGCTCATCATCATGGGCTCGATAGGATTGGGCTTACTATTATGAACTAAAGACCAAAATTTACTTTATGTTGAAGCATCCCTACTTTGCTTAAGTCTTTTAAGGGGATTCTGTGATGTTATATTCTTGCCCTCTCATTCCATAGAATCCATGCATTTATCAAGAATATTGCCCAAGCAGGACCAACGACTCCTCTTATTTCTAATCCTAACAAGAATAACATAAACGTAGATGCTAGGCCCAATGCTATTGCCAATGCTGATATTACCTTCAACCATTTTCCAACCTTACCTATGTAGAACTCATAGCCTGCGTAAAGTCCCAATAGGCCTGATGAGAGGTATGGGATTATGAAGATCATACTAGCCTGAACTAAGGCGTTGAAGATTAATGATATGAGGAGATAAATGCTACCCGTAAAGTGTAATATAGCTAGACCCTCAAATTTAGGAACTGCTGCTAAAGTTCCAAGCTTTGAGCCACAATTACCACAGAACTTGACATCAGCCGAATTCTCAAAGCCACACTTCATGCACTTTGTGCTCTTAGATACATCTTCCTTGGGTTTTCGCACACCCTTCGTTTTCAGGCTATTTATATTTAAAAAGGTTTGTTAATTATATTATGTATTATTCACAAAATTTCTCATATTTATTAACCTTAAGAAGATTATGAAGAAAATAGCTAATTTCTTAAGATATAAATTCCCCACGATCGATGAGGTTAAAGGGATGCCACTAGTACCCGGTCATTTTTAGTTACATATATTCGTTATACATAACTTATGTGTGCATTTTTATTAATAATAAATACTTTATCTATAATTTATAGATAAATTAATATGGATTTATATATTTTTTAATAATTATGATTATAAGAG
>JAKLZD010000089.1 GCA_024256245.1 Candidatus Methylarchaceae archaeon HK01M | reverse complement strand
AGCAAAACATTTTAAATCCCAAGATTGGCTATCCAAAGGCGGGGTTTGACATGTCGTCTAATGTAGAAGTTGAAGATACTTTTGCTGAAGCCTTCCCTATGCTTGCATGTAGAATTCTGATAACTGCTGAGATCGAGAAGTGGGCCTTGACCTCCGCTAGGACGGCTACAGGCTTTGCTTCATCGATCATCGCATCTCCTGCAGAGGCTGGTGTCGAAGGAATGATCGTACCTCCAGAAAAGACTCCTGACGGTAGGCCTGGAGCCGTGATTCAGATCTACCATAGGACTTTACATGAATTGAAGTTCCAGATGATCTCTAGAATCGGTCAATGTATACTAACCTGCCCGACTACGGCCGCCTTCAATGGTATACTAGATGCTAAAAAATACACCAGATTGGGCAAGTCTCTTAGCCTATTTGGAGATGGCTATCAAAAGAGAGAGAGCAAGTGGGGGAGAAAGGTCTGGAGGATTCCAGTAATGGAAGGAGAGTTCTTCATAGAGGATAAGTTCGGCCTCAAGAAGGCAGTGGCTGGTGGCAACCTTCTTATAATGGCTGAAGATCAGAAGACCGCTCTCCAAGCAACGGAGGATGCAGTAGGGGCCATAGGTAAAGTTGAGGGAGTAGTCCTTACCTTTCCAGGAGGCATCTGCCGCTCAGGATCAAAAGTAGGTTCAATGAAGTATAAGTTGCCTGCTTCGACCAATCATCCTTTTTGTCCTGCTATAAAGGATACAGTCCCTGAATCGAAGGTTCCCGCCAATGTAAATAGCATATACGAGATCGTCTTTAACGGGTTGACAGAGGACCTCGTTAAAAAGGCCACGGCAGAAAGCATAAAAGCAGCATCAAAAGTCCCTGGAGTAGTAAAGATATCTGCCGTCAACTTTGGTGGAAAACTCGGCCCGTATCAGATCAAATTGAAAGAAGCTCTAGAGATGGCATAAAGTAGATCCATCCATCAATCAATACAATTCCTCAGAAGACTGAGACTGATAATACGCCACGAAGTTAGAGTAGAAACTACAGCCGAATATTTTCTACTATATAATCTACAATTTCATCTGCTATATTGATCTTTGTTACCAACTGGAGCCCTTTAAAACCTGGTTGGCTGTTTATTTCATTGACCACGTACCCTTCTTCACTTTCCATTACATCTACACCTGAGACTTTGCACCCTATAGTCTTAGCTACCTTTACAGCCAAATCTTCAAGCTCCTCTGAAGGTTCGAAAGGAATAGGTCTTGCGCCTCGGTCTATGTTTGTCTTCCAACTATTAGCTTCGCGATACATGGCTGCAATGACTCTATCTCCAACAACGAAAAGTCTCATGTCCCTAGTTCCGTGAGGGATGAACTTCTGAATATAAAGAACATGGCGGGTGTAGCTTAAGGTATGAAATATCCTCCAAGCAGTCTCAGGATCGGTAACTCTACCTATACCCATGCCTCTGGAGCCGAAGATTGGTTTGATGATTACATCCCCATCCAGCTCTTGGAAGGCTCCTAAAGCAGCTTCAGAATCTTCGGTAGCTATAGTTGGTGGGACAGGTATCCCTTCTTCTTCCATCAAACTCAGGGAGCGGTATTTGTCGGCAGATATTTCTATAGACCGAGGAGGGTTTATTACGAGTAAGCCTTTCTTCTCCAACCTACGCAGGACATCGAGCCGAAATATTATCTCCTCTAAAGAGCCTCTTCCTATAGGGCGAATAAGAATGGCATTCAATTCCTTCAATATATCGATCTCGGTGTTTGTTACGGCAAAGGTTTTACCTGCAACCTTTGCAGTTATGTCCGATAGGCTGAAGTATACAGAGTCCACTCCTTTTTTCATCATCGATTTTAAGAGTTGTGCAGAGCACCATGATTCAGGGTTCCTTGTGATTAATCCGAGTCTAGGCGGCAATTCTAACCATTTAAATCATCTTTTTATTGTTTAATAGCTCTTTCTTCAGCAACTATTTCATCTTAAGTTCGTTATAAGAAAGCTAAAAAAATAAGAGGAACGATCTTCGAAACTTCTCTTTCAGCCTCTTTACGCTAATTACCTATCGATATTACTAGGATAAATATTATCTGAGTAATATATTTGTAAGAGCAAATTAAAATAAGAAGGTGATTGGTTAAAAATCACGCCTAGAGAGTTACCCCATCATCAATTCATCAGAGCCCTACAGACTCTTTTACAATTTCTGCATTGACTCTACCTGAGCTAAAGCTCTTACCAGTCCTTATATTATTGACAGTAATCGCGGCGGGCGCGAAAAGGGCAGGATCGATTTTATAGAAATCGAAATCGGCTTCTTTGAAGATTTCGTAAAAAGGCTTACCGTAATCTGGTGAGGATGATGAGGGGGTTTTCTCGACCAATCTAGCGAGCTCTTCTTCATCGTCTTGATCGACTATGAAGAAAGTCTCTCCCCCATACATTATCATATCGTTCGTTCTGCCCATGGCCTTTGTAGATTTTGGATGCAATGGGGCGATAGGCGCTTGACCACAGCCGTAAAGAATTTTAGAAGGGTCCAAACCCAGTTCTACCATCTTGTGCATTCCAGTCTCTACTATTCTTCCTGAAATTTGAGTCGAGCCAGCTATACTAGATGTAGGTGTTAGCAAGACGTACAGTTCATCTGGATTAACCTTACACTCATTTGAAATGTACTCTAAAGCATCGACAGGGGGTACTTCGGATGTTTCCAATACTATGACTGAGGTGTCTGCAGAGTCTTGGTAACCTATCTTTGCATATAGCTCTTTAGGCTTCATAGGTAACGCTCTTGCTGGTCCTGAACCCATGGCAAAGTAATTTCCTACGTTGATTCTCCAGCCTGCAAACTGTGAACCTAACAGAGAAATAGCCGGATAGTCCGTTGAAACGAATATCTTGGGCAGAGGAAGCTCATTGTTATCGGAGTAGGATAAAGAAGCCTTGCCATGTCCTCCCAAGCACACTTCTGTGGCGTACCTTCCAGCCATAAATCCGCCTCGGGCTTCTATCCCCAAATCGATTATCGTTGATTCATTTTCAGCCTTATCGACCTTTATACCCAGATCTTCCTTCTTCTCGATGATTTCTTTTACAAGATTCAATGCTCCTAGGTTGACGCTTATAACCAATAATATCACCTCAGAGGATGTATGCTTCCTTATATTTAAGGTGTGTATTGTTCTGTACGGATATGAAGAGCTTTCCACTCCCTTCCTCTATTATATCACCTGTAAAGGTGTAGAAGGGGCCTGCTATCTTCTCTCCACTTACCTTTGCCTTTGACTGAATTTCATCAGAATTAAAACTCGGCAAGATGGCAGGAACTTTTCCCATCAATATTATCTTCCCCTTCGTCATTTCGGCGCCCAACCTGCCAGCAGAGTTTCCAGCGATGAATATAGTGCCACCTTGCATATGACTTCCTGCAGAGAGTCCTACATCTCTCTCGACTCGTATCACTCCATCTTTCATCCAGCATCCAGCCTGGCTTCCAGCACTACCTTTTATCAATATAGTGCCTCCACGCATGCCCTCTCTTGAACCCCTGTAAGACGAGCCAACGAAGTCTCCTACATCACCTTCGATCTCAATAGAGCCTCCTCTCATATCAAAGCCAACCCAAGAGTCAGCATCACCATACACATGAATCTCTCCGCCCTTCATCCCATCACCTAGATATAATCCAGCGTTACCCTTCACAATTATCTTGCCAGATGTCATCTTTTTTCCTATTTTTCTAGCTGTCGGCAGATCGCCTTCTATTTCGATCGTTATGTCTTCGGTCTTTTGGCTCATTTCGCCCGAGACATCGAATATTTCTCCCAGTGTAATCTTTCTATTTCCCCTCCACATCTCCAAATTTTCTATTTCCTGTATAGACTTTCCTGTGAAGGAGTCAGGACTGATAACAGAAGCATCGAGGGGTCTTCCCACTTTAGTTTTGAGTTTCAATATAATAGATGCCAAACTATCTTCACCCTTTTTTACCACGCTACCATGTCACCCTGTAGTTCTTTCGTTTTTTTATCTTTTGCTATAAAGTAAGGATTAAGTGTACTTTTTTATCAAAAATTTTTTTATAACATGTATTGCCTTGATAGCTGGTGAATCGGGATCGAAGTCGATGGGTGCGACTCTTACCATGTCAGACTTGGCTATCGCCTCATCGTAAGGAATCATGCCTATTATAGGTATTTCTAACTGATTCAACATCTTATTAAGAAAGCCTCTCTCTTCCTCGTTCCTAACCTTGTTCCCTACAGCCAAGACTTCTTTCACCTCTATGTCGTGGGCAAGCTTAAAAATTCTACAAGCTGTCTCTATAGATTGCATCCTAGGCTCGACCACACTTATGATGATATCGACTCTTCTAACAGTTCCTCTTCCCAGATGTTCAAGTCCAGCCTCCATATCCATTAATACGATATCTTCTCTGGCGATCAAGATATGCCTCAAGAGAGCTCTTAGCAAAGCATTCGCAGGACACATACAGCCATCACCCCCAGACTTTACCGTCCCTAAGACTATGAGCCGAGTATTGTCAGGTCCTAGGACTCCATACTTTTCAGCTATATCGTGTACAGTCGGTGTCAAGCTGAAGACAGAGCCCGAAGAGCCTGGTCTAGCACCCGTTCTTTCTTCTATCAGGTCATGATTTTCTGATAATGGAACGATCTTTGATGAGACTTTTAAGGGTATACCAAGCGCAGAAGAGAGGTTCATAGCAGGGTCTGCATCGATGGCGATAACCTTGTACCCATCCTTGGCGAAGAGTCTTGCAAGGGTTCCAGAAAGAGTCGTCTTACCAACCCCTCCCTTACCAGCTATAGCCACCTTCATAAATTAGACCCCCAATTTTGTAATCAACTTAAGGATAATTTATCTAAAGGCTCGTCGTCCCTTCAGGGTAAAAGATTTGAAGAAGAATTGCTAGAGGCTTGCCTGTCCTTTCCTCTTCCGATGCTGCCATGCTAAAGGTCAGCCCTCTTACTTCCATACTTCTTCCTAAGTATGCGTATAACTTCGTCGCCAGATTTCTTGACTTCTTCCCATATGGACTCTACTTCTTCACAGTAAACTTTTTCAGATTCACATTTGTTACAAATGGTTAAGAAATTATGTAGTTTCAGGATAAGAGGAGAGCTCATCAACTTTAAGATTTCTAAATTTATATTTACTTCCTCTATTATGGCTCCATGAACTTTAAAGGCACCCCCAAGGATGTCCTTCAAGAGTACATGATCGCCACTGACTTTTGCATAGATTATATCCTCCCCAACTTCTTGCTCTTTTTCACCTATCTTATTGATGACCTTAAGTTCACACAAGGTTCTCACTAAACTTAAAGGTGTAATCAATATTTAATGGTTAACCCTCAAAAGAGAGAAGTTCTTTCAACGCCTTCTCCTCTGGTCGTAACTGAAGCCCCTCACTCTCCCTTTTGTGGATATAATATTTTATTATGCTTTCCATCTTTTCAGCATCAAGCTTTTTTTGGGGTGTCTGCATACTATAGACCCTACTGGGTATCTTCTCTTCTGTCAATTCGAACCCTTCCTGAATCTTAAATCTATAGAGGTTATGGAATATCTCCTTGCCTAATTGCATTAGGCCTTCTGGAGTCTGGTCTATCCCCATAATCTTAAGAACTGCGCAGACTACTTCTTTTGTATAGATTTTTCGAGCAAAGTAGCACGTTCCTAAGGAATATAGTACGTATAACCAGTCCTCTTGATTGATCAAAAACTTCGCGATCTGATCAGGACCGATAGGTTGATCCAAAGCCCTTTGATCTATGCTGTAACCAGAGTTACTTAAGTGAGAATGGCGGGCACCTACCAACTGTCCTACTATAGAACCATAACCAGTAGTGTATCCAGCCAGACCATTTCTGCCCATGATCATAGCGAACTCTTCTCCACCATACTTTTCAGAAGCCACGTCCAAGCCCTGAGCCAGCTTAGTATAGAAAGGATTCTTCAGATCGACTATATTATTGATAATTTGTAGGTATGCCCCAACATCGCTCCATCTAGGTTCGATACCTGAAGTGTCGTCAAGATTGATTAGACCTTCTTCAAAGGCTTCTGTAACCCATGCCAAGACAGTCCCAACCATCATAGCATCTAAGCCAAGGTATTCGCAACGATATATAAGGCGGAGTAAATGGCTCGGTTCGTGTACGAGAAGGTTGCTTCCTAAAGCATACATAGGCTCATAGTTGTAAGGGACGAGTACTTTCTCAGGGAATATCTCCTTTCTACCTTTTTCATGTTCAGGGGCAAAGCCTGTCTTCAATTCAGCAAGATGTATACATGCTACCGGACAACCAGGGCATGAAATCTTTCTCTCTAAAGAAGATTCAGCCATAGCCTCGCCAGATATCCTCTCAGCGCCTCTGAACCTCGATTCTTTGAAGTTACGGCTAGGCAAAGTTCCTCGTTCATTCAGTTCGAGTACGTTGGCCGAAGTCCCGAGATAATGATACTTCAACATATTTTCGCTATTGATAACTTCATCGTATAACTTCTCATACATCTCCTTTACAGCAAGGGGGTCTTCTAAAGGAATTTCCCCTGTACCATTTATCGAGATGGCTTTAAGCTTCTTGCTACCAAAGATTGCACCAAGACCGAGCCTTCCAAAGTGGTGAAACCTATCGACTATAACGTTGCCGTAATTTATCAATCCCTCCCCAGCCCTTCCACAACTCATTACGCTCTGAATGCCTTCGTAATGTCCTCTAAGGGTTTTTTCAACATTTAACGGAGATAGACCCCAAAGTGAATCGGCTCGCTCTACCTTCACATCATCATCCACTATCTTTATCATGACTGGGTTCTCCGATGCGCCATGGACCACTAAGGCACCATAACCAGCAAATCTAAGCGCACTTGCTAGATGCCCCCCAGAATAGGATTCTCCCAGATTTTTGGTCAAAGGAGACTTGAACATTGCCACAGCCTTGACCATACATGGAAATATCCCGACAAGATATCCTGCTGCAAAGATTATAGAAGATTTAGGGGAGAAAGGGTCTGTGCCTGGTTTAGTTTCTTCGATAAGAAGCTTTGAGGCGATTCCTGGACCACCAAGATACTTTGAGAAGAGGTCTGGTCTCTCGATCACCTTGCTCGATCTTTCAGTGAGATCAACATAAAGAATATTGTTCAATCATTTCATCTCCTCATACTTGAATACGTTATGGGGGCAGTACTTCGCACAATCTCCACACTTATCACATATAACTGGTAACTTCGTCTTCTTGTCGAGAGCCAATGCCCGAATGGCACAGGCAGTTATGCAGTCAAAAGTCTCACACCCTTGACATCTGGATGTGATGAGCATTATCCCACCCTCTGGTAAGGGTTGTAGAGCATTTTTAGGGCAGGCTTCTGCACACTCCGGAGTTTTACAGAATCTACATGTTACTGGAATAAAAGGATTTGTAATAGATCCTTCTATCCTTAAAAAGACAGCCGTTCTAGACGGATCGACTGTGTTGAAGAGATGCCTCGAACATGCATAGACACAACTGTAGCAACCTATGCACCTTTCAGGATGGACAACTTCTATGCGAAACCTCAATTATTCACCTAGTTAATTGTCCAATTCTTAGCAAGAAAGCCTTTGATCTGTGATGAATCTCTTGGACCTACAAGAACTTCCCAATTGGTTGTGTCCTCTATATCTCCTTTTAGCCTCGCTGCTAGACCAGGGATTACCAGCTTACGATGTTTTACCTTTTCTTCTATACCTACAGATGAAAATAAATCTTTTACACCCGCTGAAGTAAACTGACCTCCTGCTACAGAGACTTCTACAGCCAACCCCTCAGTATCCACCACAAGTAGGTAGCAATCTATCCCCGAAGACTCGATATCGTTAGCCACTGTATAGTATGTCAGGGAAAAATTCGTAGTCAGTAATACAGGTGCCTCTGTGTCAGGCGATCCTATAGTGCGAAGACCTGCCTCTACTGAAACGGGCTTTCTTGGATCAGTATAGATATTTTGCCTCAAAGTGAGTACTGGAAGGAGCGCCCATACATCCAAAGTATGCATGATGAGTAGATCTGCATACCTATTCATGAATAATGAAGCTATATACGCTTCTCTGTAGGAGGTAGTCATAGGATCCAGTTTATCACCTATCCAAACGGTTGCTGGTATAGCCATTATAGGATAGTTTACATCTTTGTCGCTCCTCTGGATTGCTGCCCTGCGCACCATAACTAAATTGTTGATAGTCTCCTTCAAGAGTCTGCCATCTGTATAGGCACCTAAATCCATTACCATATCATGGATACCAATAGCTTCTAAAGTCTTGATCAAAGATTTGAGCAAAGTTATGTTGTTAGGAGCAAAGACAGCCATGGGGCAATCATACTTTTTGGAAAGTTCTGAAACTTCTTTCCAATTATCTTCTGTGGCAGCGTAAAGCAGGGGTCTTCTATCTGCCACCTCTCCTTTCTCTAATGCAACTTTCAAGACCTTAGGATCGAAGGAGCACAAGATCAAGGGGAGTTTACAGCTCCTTGCTATAAGAGACGTGACAAGGGCAAATCTTTCAGGGTCTTTGGATGCACATCTCGCAGCTATCATATCCAGCTTGAGATACTCTCCTATCCTGACTAAAGTAAAAGCCTCTACTGCTTTACATCTCTCTACTATCTTCTTGTCATCCATCTTATCGCTGACATCAATAGCTATCGCCGTAGGGTTATGGTAAGTAAGTTCATGTCTATACATGACCTCCTTCCCCCCTATCTTTACCACATTCCCTCCGACACCTATAGCTACCTCTTTGATCGGTGGGGCGAGCAGCTCAGCCAATCGAGCCATCTGCACTTTGTACTTGGGATCCTTTAAAGGAGGGCAATCTTCGAGGGTAGCCTCCCTATTTAGAAGCTTCGAGGCAAAGACCATGCAACTCGGTACATCACATTCTCCACAGTTTATCTGAGGGAGGTATTGGTAGACTGTCAGTAGAGTTGCTTTTTCAGACATAATCTTCACCCTTCTATCTCTGTTATCCAATCTTGAATTCTTTGATCACTATCGAATTCTCCATAGAGAGCCTGTATCAGCTTCCTCATAACTCTAACAGTAGCAGGGTGGCTCAACATGAAAAGGTCGGCGCCAGACATCATAACCGTAATCGTTGTTATCGTCTCCCAAAGGGGCCCCCTATACTCTCTAGGTCCCCAATCTTCAGACTTCATCCAAGACTCTCTTGCACCCCAAGCATTACTCGATGGAGCAACTATAGGCATCTGTAGATCGGAATCTCCTAGCAGGCCTGAGAGCTTGATCCTCTCCATAAGGCTAAGAGTGTAATCTAGTCCGTAACCAAGGGCGGCAGTCGTCGGATCCATTATAATCTGTTCCTTTGGTAGGCCCTCGTCTAAAAGATATCTGTTGAGTTTTTTCTGGTTGTTGATATCCATCGGCGTAAAGGCGATAACTATATGACCATACTTCTTAGCTGCCTTTACTATCTTTTTATAGTCGTTATCTACATTCGCAGAGTTCAGGATGCATCTTTCACCATTCGCTACTTCAGCCGCAGCCTCTAGCACCAAAGGATCTTTAGCCTTATTCCCTGATCCGCCTATTATCAATGGTACATCTACTGCTTGCAAGACTTTCTCAACCGTCTTGGCAGCGTCCTTTGGGGATGTATCCTTTATCAGTGGATCGGTGCTTATGAGGTTAAGGGAGATGATATCTGCATCGAAGTCTTCCACATATTTCTTTGCCCAATCAGCGGGGTCTTCCATAACATCTTTAAAGTGTTGTTTGACTGCTTTTGCCAGTGATATAGGCATATCGAATACATCCACAGCTAGGACAGGTTTATTCTGGTTCGTAGCTTCGAAGCTATAAAACGGCATGGTCTTGGCCCCGCCTATCTTTATGACTTTCCTCCTGGAGCCCCCATCAGACTTCGTAGCCCCTATCTGGACTTCAGCTATTTCCCCTGGATATACTTCGATCGGTGGAGAGAACTCTGCTTCAAGTAGGGCTTCGATCTCCTTTTCCACAACTCTTGGTACTAACTGGGGTGCCTGTGCTAAAGAGCGGATAACCGGCTGGATGAGGAATGTAAGCTCTTCAGCCCTGATTTCAACATTCTCGATCTCTATATCCCCAAACTTCTCTAACAACTCGATTAAATTCTTCCCTAATATCCTTGTCTCCTTCTCTCCCATAATTATCTCCCTTACTTCTTCTCACGTTTTATGATTACCTTCTCAGCCACTATCCTGGCATTCTTCAGGATTATTCTAAACCCACCTTGAGTGGGTATTTCGATATTCATAGGGGCTGAAACGGGTGGTGCAACCTCAAGAGCCTCTTCCTTAATCTCTTCTTCAGCAACTTCCTTCGTTTTCCATCTACTCACTACGGGATGGTTCTTGCTCTTTAGAAACTCTTTTAGCTCCTCTATTGTTTTACATTCAGCTTCCGTACATAGCTTTTCACTTAGATTCTCTGGAATGGAATCCTTCAACCTTTCTTTGATCGAGGAAGGCATCCAGACTACTCTCTCCCATCCCCCCTCAGCCTGAAGGAATTTTGGAGAGCGTAGGTACTCTACCGATATGCCATTAAAGCCTGGGTTTTGAGTTCCTCCGCCCGTATGGCCTGCCATAGTGGAGAAAGTTATACCATTGACAGAAGGCCCTCTAAAGTCACGATGTACAATCCCTACTCCATCGACCTCAGGTATATAGAAAGCTATGGCTTCAAAGCAACCACAAGAAGTGTGAGGGTGGTCGAACATACTATATAAAGAGACAGATTCTATCCCCCCCAGCGACTTCTCTTGGGCAACCTTATTGATGCCTTCATAGATGCCCTTTACAGGGTCCAAACATTCGCCTTTTGGTATAGGGAAGTTCGGACCTTTTGGGTCCACGTTGTACGCAGCTCTTGCATCGAACCAGCTTATAGACCCACATGAAGCCATTCTGTTGGGAGTTATGACACATACATGGGTAGGTGCAAAGGACTGGCACATCACGCATGCATAAAAATCATCGACATCTTCGTCCTTCAAGGTTCTGGCTCTTGTATCCCTTTTATCCCAAACATCCATGGCCATAGGAAAGAGCTCTTCGATCTTGGCTTTGTCTGTGTAGATCGTCACCTGAACCTTCTCTATTACAGGAAAGCTAGACTTGAAGAGCCATCCAAGAATCTTTCCTATATAGACTAAAGAGTTCAAACCTTTCTGATAAGATTTCTTGTTTATCCTTATCCAGATATCGTATCTCTGATTGAGATGCATTACGCCTTCGATATAGTTCAAGAAATAATGGATCTTTCTCTCTAAGACTCCCTCCAGGTCTTTCTCCACCTTAGCGCCAGCGACCTCCAGCAATATGCCTATCGGATAACTTCCCCCAGGATCCAGATCTGATAGATCAGGTCCTATTACTGTAACCTTTCCATCTTCTATTTGGTCTTCAGGTTTCGATAGGGCCAGCTCCCACTTCCTCTCGACTTTCATACCACCGAACTCTAGATACATGTCGGGTTTGCGAATTCTTTCCCCTTCATAGATCTCTCCGACATCAACGGGAGACTCTGGTCTCACAAGTCCCATTGGCTCAGTTTTAATTTCGTCTACCTTAGATGAACCGCTCATCTAAATTACCCACTCTTTTGGAATTATTTCATCACTTTAGTAACTGTATTTTTAAGGTTTTTGTAGTTATAAAGCATAAAATCGACACGATCTTCTATCATTAGCTTAAGCCCTCTGATCTTGGCTAAGCTCGATCCTATATCTTCAACTGGTGATTTGGCACTCATTCTGATCTCCTCAATAATTGTATTAAATCTTAAACCTGTTTATTTTATTGAGAACCTTAACACATTTTGGAAAAGTGGTAGTTTGTATCCTTTCTATGGTTTTATCTACCATATTAGTAATTATAAATTCAAAATAATAAGCTTTTCGCAACGTTGAAATTTCATTAGAAAACTTCCTAGATTATGTAAGAGTGGGCATAAATACATTCCATTAAATGATTTCTTAGGCAAGAAGGCACGGGATATCTATCTGTCAAAGTATTTAGGATATATCGATATGGACTTATGCCATCAAAAGAGTTCCAAAAGGGTGGTACTTATCGAAAAATAGCATTAAAAGAATGACAAAAATTATTAAAGGCTGGATGAAAATTGTTAAACCTGAATGAGAGATCTCATAATAATTGGTTCAGGGCCTGCGGGCTTGACGGCTGCCATTTATGCTGGCAGGGTTAACTTAAAACCTCTTGTTATTGCAGGACGCCAACCTGGCGGGCAGTTGATGCTTACTAGTAAAGTTGAGAACTACCCCGGTTTTCCTGATGGAGTTCAAGGTCCAGAGTTGATAGACAGGATGAGGAGGCAGGCTGAGCACTTTGGTGCAGAATTTTTAGATGATGATGTTACATCCGTGATTTTCTCTTCTCATCCATTTAAGGTAAGAGTTGGCAATGAAGTGTATAAGGCTAAGTCTGTAATAATCGCAACGGGGTCATCAGCGAAGTGGCTAGGCTTGGATTCTGAGCAGAGACTTAAGGGTAGGGGGGTATCCATATGCTCTGTATGTGATGGTTTCTTCTTTAAGGACAAGGACGTGGTAGTTGTAGGTGGTGGGGATAGTACTATGTATGAAGCCTTAGACCTAACAAAGTTTGCAAGAAAAGTCGAAGTCATCTATTGGGGGGATAAACTTAGGGCCAGCAAGGTGCTGCAAGAAAAAGCCCTAAAGAGTGAGAAGATATACTTTAGGTATAATAGCGTTATAGAGGAGATCTTGGGCGATGATAGAGTAGAGGGTGTGCTCATCAGAGATGTCAAGACGGGGGAGAGGCATAAACTAGAATGCCAAGGAGTCTTCATAGCCATAGGATACAAACCTAACACAGAAATCTTCAAGGGTCAGATAGAGTTGGATGAGAGAGGGTATATAATCAGGAAAAATCGTACTGAAACCAATATCCGAGGTGTATTCGTGGCAGGAGATGTCTGTGATCGTCGATACAGGCAGGCTATCATAGCTGCAGCGATGGGTTCTCAAGCAGCTGTAGATGCGGGGAAATACCTAGAATCTTTAGATTAAGCAAAGGGCAACTTGATAACATCCAAAAAAGCTCTTATCGTTGAATCATGAAATTGTTAAAAGCTATACAAGCCTAATCTCGTCCTCTTTGCTATCATACTTCAACAGGTGCCCATGACGCCCCCATTCGATCACCCATTTGAGTATTTCCTCGCTATCAGATTCATAGAACCTTTCCCCTATGAAGTTCAGGAGATCCTCCTTTGTAACTGCCTTCTCCTCTTTTTGGCTTATAAATTCTATAACTTCCTTAAAGGATTCCAATATGAGAAGTCTCTCTCCGAGTTGCTTCTTTCTACCTCTGGTTCCTTCGCTCAAGAAGATCGAGCCCTTATCAGTTAGTTGAATATCACCTGATTCTACCCTTACAAACCCTATAAGTTCAGCGGCATCGACAGCGGGCAAGAGGTCGTCCAACTCTAAGCTTAAGTCGTCAGCTATCTTGGCGATATCGACTCTACCATTAAAGTCATCTAAGACTTCTAAGAGTCCTATTACATGACTGTAGTGAACTCTTGGAATAGACATCCAGACTATGGTTTCTTTTCCATAGATTAAAAGGTTATCCTTAATGCCACTCACTATGCGATAAGGGATGTGATCTTGTCTGTCAATTCGTATATGGATGGACTTCTCCTATCTCTTGGTCTTGGCATGCCCACATTAAATTCTAATATCACAGTCCCTGGCCTTTGGCTCAAGACTATAACCCGATCTGATAGATAGATCGCTTCCTCAACGTTATGTGTAACCATAATTACGATTTCTGGCGAGGTGAACTTGTCACTCCATAGCCTCATTACCTCTTCTCTTAGGCCTTCAGCAGTGAGAGGATCGAGGGCGGAGAAAGGCTCGTCCATCAAAAGAATCTCAGGATCGATGACCAACGCTCTTGCAAAACCTACCCTCTGCTTCATGCCTCTCGATAGCTCTCTTGGATAGGCATTCTCAAAGTCTTCCAGCCCTACTTCCTGCATGATCTTCAAAGCCCTCTTATTTCTCTGTTCCTTAAGTATGCCTTGAGCCTCTAAACCAAGCTCAACGTTCTCAAGTACCGTTAACCAAGGGAAGAGGGCAAAAGATTGGAAGACCATCGACATGCGCGAGTTTACGCTTTGAACCCTCTCCCCTTTATAGATCACCTCACCCTTTGTTGGAGGTATCAGGCCCATTATGATCCTGAGGAGTGTAGACTTGCCACACCCTGTTGGCCCAACTATAGATATAAATTCATATTCATGAATGGAAAAGCTAACATCCCTCAAGATGGGAATCTTCTTACTCTGGTGGACAAATTCTTTACTCACATCCCTTACATCAAGAACGGGGGTGGTCAACCTATCTTTAGTACTCAATTTAATACCTCCCAACAGCCATACTGTACAATCTCCTCCAGATCAGCCTATTAATCACAAAAATAGTAACGATCATGGCCAGAACACATAATAAAATTAGGGCTACACTGCCCAATTCGTAAGCTGCGATGTCGAGCAATGCACCTATCCCTAAAACAGAATATGTCGTTCCACCAAATATAATATATTCTGATACTATAAGGGCGTTCCATCCTCCGCCCCAACCAGTTATGCTCCCTGTAATGAAGGAAGGGTAGATAGATGGCAAGAGAAGCCTTCGCCAATAAGTCTTCCCCTTTACGTTAAAGGTCTTTGCAACCTCTTCGATGTCCTCTGGGATTGCCTTGACCCCTCCTATAAGGTTGAAAAGAAGATACCACTGCATTCCTGTAAGTATGAGTAAGATAGAGGCAAATTCTTGCCCGCCAGTCAGACCGATTAATAGAACCACTATGAAGGGGAACAAGGCTGTAGCAGGGATTGCAGCAAAGGTCTGAAAGAGTGGCATGAGGGACTTAAACAGTCTTGGACTCTTGGAGAGTTTTACAGCAATGGGGATAGTCCAACCTACTGCTATCAAGTAGGCTATGAAGAGACGTGCCACCGATAGAAGTACAGCTGAAGGAATCAAGGAAACGATGTTGAGCATATCTTCTTCTGTAAAAAGTAGCAGAAAAGACTCAATAAAAAAGGATCCTTGATTTATGATAAGCAAGATCAACTCGTATGCTAGAGCAAAGATCACAGCGGTGATAGTAACATATGAAAATATTTTTGCAAATATAGCATTACTACTTATCTTACTAGCGATTCCTGTAAAGAAATTCCCTATTATAGAGAAGGTATTTGAAAATCTTATTACGAGCTTGCTCGACAATTTATGGACAAGAGGTCTTGGATATCGAGTTAGGAAATCGATCAGTCGGGAAATGGGAAAAGTAGCCTCCTTTGATGGCTCAATAGTAACGGCATAGTCATATTTGAAGCGATTTGCATAAGACTCTAATGGCCTCCATATGAAAATGTCGATGAGTAAGATCGTGACAATTAGAGTACCTAGCCCTAGAAAGGCATTACCAAAATCACCAGCATATGCAGAATTAGCTAGGAAACTACCTATCCCTGATAGGGTGTAGGTCTTCGAGCCGAGGGAGATTATTTCAGCTGCAACGATGAAGTACCACCCATTTGCCCAAGACATAATGCCATTATACACTAGCCTATGAACAGTAACAGGGATATACACCCTCCTGATCCTCGTCCAGCCTCTAACATATAAAGACTCGGAAGCCTCCTCGAGATCCTTAGGTATGGACAATATGGACTCATAGACAGCGAAAGCAAGGTTCCAAGCCATGCTAGTAAAGATGAGAAATATAGCCGCAAACTCAACCCCGATCCAACTCTCATTGAAAATAGCAATGAAGAAGAAGACTGCTGCAGGAAAAAAACCAAGAATAGGGACGGATTGAAGGACGTCTAGAAGGGGTATCAAAATCTTCTCGGCTCTGGCCCTTCGTGCAGCAACTATGCCATAGATCACAGCGAAAACTAAGGAGAATATAAAGGCGATGAGCATCCTAAATAAGGAGCTACCAGTGTAAAACAGGATTAAAAATAAGTTTGGGAGTAAGCTTTCTTCTTGAGCAAGAACAGTTGGAATGAGAAGTAAGGAAAATAGACAGACTATTACCAAAATGACAATTCGCTTGCTCATCCAACTCTGACCAGTAGAGAATAGTAAAAAGTGATTATATAGGCTTAACGGCCTTATAGTATCGAGATAAGATATTGTGGGAGGGACTATTCTCGAACTTTAGAGGTGTGCTAGTGAAGAAACTCCGACTTTCTGTAAAAATAACATAAAGGCTGATCTGCCTTATTGCGACAGACTGATAATAATGAAGACTAGACCCCGATAAATTTTGTCCCTTTAAGCTAAACAAAACAGTAAACATCTAGCAAAGGGTTATACTTTTTAAGTTTGAAGTAGAATCTATTCCTATGCGATCCAGACTCTATAAAGAGCCTCAACTCAAGGATCCATACATGATTACGGGACTCCCTGGCATAGGTTATATTGCAAAGCTGTCGGTTGAATATTTGATCAAGGAATTAAAAGCGGAGCTCTTTGGGGAGCTTTATTCCTCATCATTTCCATCTTATGTTCTAATCAGGAAAGACGGTACAGTCGAACTTCTGAAGAACGAATTCTATTACTGGAAAGATGACAAATCAAAAAATGACCTAATACTTTTTACTGGAAATACACAAGCTATCTCTTCAGAGGGGCAGTATGAGGTTGCTAATGAAGTATTAAACAGAGCTGAGAAGTTTAAAGTCGAAAAGCTTTTTGCATTGGCAGCCTATGTCATAGATAAACCAGTTAAAAAACCTAAAGTCTATGGAGCTGTTACTGAACAAGAACTACTTGAGGAGCTTAAAAAATATAAGGTCTCACCGATGAATGTTGGGAGCATCACTGGTACCAACGGACTGCTATTTGGGCTTGCCAAACTTAGGGACATTCAGAGCATCTGTTTGCTCAGTGAAACTCCCGGCTACAGGACCTCATCAGGTCACTTTCTGGCCGATGTAAGGTCTGCCCAATCACTACTAGAAGTTTTGAGTAAGATGCTGGACATTGAAATCGATATGAGGCCTTTAGAAAAAGAGGCCAAAGTGGCTGAAGAATTTATTCGAAAAATGGAAGAATTAGAACGTCAGCAGGCTGAGATGATGCATAAGGCTGTTACCCCTCCACCAAAAGATATCTACACCTAAGGTGGAACTATGTCTTGGATAAAATATACCGGACAACCAGTAGTAAAAGAGGCTACAGCTATTGTAGGTTCTCCTGGACTAAGATCGATCGGGAAGATAGCAGTAGACTATTTAGTTGAAGAACTTCGACCGAAACTGGTTGCTGAGTTATACTCACCTCATTTTCCTATTCTTTACGGAACAAAGCCTTCCTATGCGCCACATCCAGACTTCCTTGGTCAAGCTGGTATTAAGCTGGAAAAAGGCCATGTGGAACTCATAAAAATTGATTTCTACTCTTTAGCATCCCCCCCACTATTAATAACTAAAGGGTACCATGCCGATTTTAAAGGGCAGTATGAAGTAGCTGAGCGGGTTTTGGATTTATATCAAGAGTTCGGAGTTAAGCGAATGATCGTACTCGCAGGTTATGGCACGAAAGGAAAAGACGTCTGTTGTGCTGCTACCGATCTGGAGCTCTTAGAAGAGTTAATGAAGTATGGCATTAGTACAGAATACGAAGGCCCATTTTATGGTTTTTCAGGACTTGTTTTTGGTCTAGGAATGCTAAGAGGCATAAGAGGCATAAGTCTATTTGGTAGAACTCAACCAAACGTAGTAGATCCAGAATACCCAGATCCAAAGGCAGCAAAAGCGTTATTGGAGAGACTTAGTAGTCTGCTTAATTTAACCATAGATCTCTCAAAATTAGATGATTAAAGAATTTTGAGGGCTACATTCCTTATTCGATGATAAGCTTCACTATAGATCGCCATCGTTGCCCAAACCAAGCCCCAAATCTATCCAGCAAAAAGGATCAGGATAGGAAAAGGTAGATGATTTTGATGAAGGCAAATCTATGTTCCTCCTTAACAAATAGGGAAGATGCTTTGAATGACTATAAGTAAGAAAGATTATTATTAAATGGGATTGAATAAACGATGCTTTGAGAACTCTCATAATTAACAACTATTTTAATTCAAAGAAGGTTGAAGAGCTAACAGACGCCGTTAGGTTATTCAGTGATTATGAGGTCATAGATTATCGAAAGATAGGATTGGGATTCAAAGTTCCTAACGAAGTCGATACAATCTTTCTCTCAGGGTCTGAAGCAAGGATAGTCAAAGCGGGACATGTTAAGATGTACGAGGGAGTTACCAATTTGATTGAGAATGTGAGAATGCCAATTCTGGGAATATGCTTTGGTCATCAACTTGCTTGTCAAGTATTTGGAGCCCAAGTTGGAGCACTAAAGAAGCCAGTAGTAACTTTTGAGAATGTCCATATAGTGAAAAAGAACGTGTTATTCTCAGGCTTCAAAGTTGGAGAGAAAATTCCTCTAGCTGAACATCATAACGATTACGTGAAAAAGAGGAGCTTGAAGAAGGCTAAACTTGAATTGCTTGCTGATTCATCGTCTTGCGAAGTCGAAGCGGTTAGACACTTGACAAAACCCTTCTACGGGATTCAGTTCCATGCAGAACGGGTGCGTATAGGAAAAGAGGAGCATAAAGAAGGACTACATATAATTGGAAACTTCTTCGAGGCTTCTAGAAGGTAAAACTTAGTGTAGGACATATTTATACTATAAAAGGTGTTCAAGATTTACTTTATAGCATAATAGTTATGTGGAGCAGTTTTTGAATAAAAAAAGATAGGGCAACTAAAAAATGATAAATAAATGAACTATTATTGATAATTATTAAGTCTGAATGGAGAAATATGTTTTGACTCATGTGAAGATTTTCTGGGATCC
>JAKLZD010000078.1 GCA_024256245.1 Candidatus Methylarchaceae archaeon HK01M | reverse complement strand
ATGTTAAAAGTTCTTAAAATCAAGAACTTTAAAGGTATGTCCAAAAAGAAAATATCAAAGAAAGATTTTTGGGGCGCATTTGTATTTGGATGTCTGATTGGTGCATTTCTAGCCTATACTGCCCTGGGGCTCAATCCTGAAGCGACCCCAGAAGGTGTAAGGAACGCTGGGATAATACTACAATACTCTTCCATCTTTGTATTACTAATGACCATTGTGGATTACCGACGTGATAAACCCTTGATTAGGGATGACATTAAAGCCGTTATCGTAGGTATGACCATAGGTGCAACAATTCTATCATCATATCTGTCTGGTGATATTCCCATATTCCCATTCCCACTTTAGAAACTCTTTATAATAATTTATGGTAAAGTGATTTAAAATGGAAATCTGGTTACCATACGGTCAAGTCGAGGTGGCTATCGATATAAAGGCTGAAAACTTAGCAGAAGTCTTGAAGCCAGATATCCAAAGGCTCGATGACGGATTTCTTTATGAAGTATTGGATAGCGTTGAAATAGAAGATAAATCGATGATACTTCTATCAGATATAACAAGTGCGACCCTTAAGGTCATGACTTCTTTAATAGAATTACAGATAGAAAAAGGTAGATCTCAAAAGAATTTTTTTATAACGGCTCCAGAGGATCGTCTGAATGTTGTGAAAAGAGCCCTTGAGGAGAAGCATATAAACATAACTTCGATGGGAGAGCCTGTAGAAGATGTTGGCATCGTTGACGGTTTTCGAGTCAAGGTACCAAGGGCCCTCTTTGAACATCGAAGGATAATCATATCAGAAGTGAGTTTTGACCCATTATTCGGCTTTGGAGGAGGGTCTGTATCTCTTATTAGGGCAATAGACTCTAGATTGATGGCAGAGGCCTTCAAAAGGCGCCTTGATGACAATCCTAAGCCGGGCTTGGATACGAATGCAGCTTGGTTCGCATCAAGGGTAGCAGAAGAGGTTGGAGAGTTTACCTCGATAGAGGTTCTAAATAGAAGTGGTGAAGTATCAGAACTCTTTCTAGGCAACATGGTAGATGTCCATTCTAAAGCATCTAAGAAGCTTTACGAATCTTCAAAGATAGTTTTACACAGACCAGCCCGTGCGATGCTTGTGGGCCTTGGGGATCCTTTAAGGAGCTTGACTCTATCATCATCCATAAGATCGCTTTGGAATGTTCTAGGCGGGCTAGACAAAGATGGGATAGTGGCACTCTTGGCAGAATGTTCGGAAGGCCTAGGATCGGAAGCCTTCAAACTTTACACTACTGATAGGCTGAAGTTAGACGAATTTATCAAGCGTGGGGGGTATGTAGAAGGTCTTGAAGATCTGATATATCTCAAGACCGCTCTTCAGACATATAGTATTATATTGACTTCTACACTACCCAATTACTACTCTGAGATAAAGCTGGGTCTACGCACTGCTAAGAAAGCAAGTGACGCATTGAATTATATCCTAAATAACTTTGGTACAAGAACAAAGTTTTACGTAATCCCTGACGCTTCTAACATCCTACCAACCTTCCAGACTAAAAATCAATCTCAATGAATAAATTCAGAAAGGTAGAGGTGCTAAAAGGATGGTAAGA
This sequence comes from Candidatus Methylarchaceae archaeon HK01M, assembly GCA_024256245.1. Taxonomy (GTDB): domain Archaea; phylum Thermoproteota; class Nitrososphaeria; order Nitrososphaerales; family JACAEJ01; genus HK02M2. The sequence goes on along the minus strand of JAKLZD010000078.1, from coordinate 2,259 downwards.
ATTATTACAACTATGAAGATATATTTCCTTCCTTTAGATATAGATGTCACATCATCTAAAGGGCTCATCTCCACCCTTCCCATAGATAAAAACAATACAAGAAGAGCCATCAACCAATAACCCAACAAGAAAAGAACTAGTATGCTCACATATGTCGCTACCTTGTGTTTCTCCCTTCCTAAAACGGCTCTTACTATATGACCACCATCAAGTTGCCAAGCAGGTAATATATTGAGAAAGGTGATGATAAATCCGAGCCAAGCTGCGAAGCCGAGGGGGGAAAGGACGATGGTCATGCCTTCTTGTACCATTCCAGTCAACTCAAAAAACGTCAGCATAAGAAGGCTTGGGCTAATCATGAATATTCCTTCCACATCCATCATCTGGTTAGCCTCTGGAGAGGGCAGAAGTATCGAAGTCATGGATCCCGGGATAGTCACTATCAATGTTATTATAAGGCCTGATATTGGGCCTGATAATCCTAAGTCGAAGAGGGCATCTCTATTAAAAGGTGGCTCGCCAGCAGTGATTAAGGCCCCAAAGGTTGGCAGATAACCCGGCAATCCTGGGATAAAATATGGGAGCGAAGATCTGACACTATGTGTAGCCGATGCTATCATATGTCCCAGCTCATGGACTCCTATAATACCCATTATAGCAAGCGTATAAACTAACATTAAGAACACTGGGTCAAAATTCAATTCGAATCTGCTTATGAATTCTGTCGAACGCCACCAACCATCGATTAGAACAACCCCGATGACAATTAGGAAGAGAAGCAGGGGTTTCTTTCTACTGAAACGAGTGACATGGGCAAACTTCCCCACCATAAGAATTATATCACTATCAATCTTTCTAAGGAGAGTAATAAAACCCCTTGACTTGAGCTTTTTAGCTACTTCTGTAAAACTTTGCTTTAAATCTGGTGTAGGATTGACCCTAAATTCGATGCTACCTCTTTCCCTAAGGTAATGATCTTTGACAAGAAAATGAGATTCGACAGTACTTACTATCATATCGTAATCGGATGAAGCATTCCAAGATCGATCCTCTACCATTCAGGATCCAATACTTTTAGAATCCCCAACCTTTAAAACTATTTGTCTGATAGTGTTAACCAGGATCAAACACATCCTTTGCACATTCGTTCTTACCTGATCTAATCTTCATTATGATTAATTAAAAAACTGGTTGGAGATGAATGAGATTTCTAAGGGTAGAAGGCATAAGATGTAATATAAAATATATTGTTATGATGATTTCTGTTATGCTAGAGTACCAAAGGAACTAGTAGGAAATTTCTGAGAAGAATTACATTAATTGGAAAGGTTAGAACAAAAAGAAAGTTAAAGAAGGCTAAAATTACATCAGACAATTGGTTGACTACCATAATTTTTTAAATAAACTTAAAACTAACCTATCATATCTCTCTAGGATGGAGTTGCAGAAAGCATCCCTTAGGAAGATAGGAGAGTATATCATCAGAAGGTGTGAAAAGGAGGACCTGCATCATGTCGCCTCAATAAACTGGACCAGTCTGCCCGAGCATTATTCTAGTTACTTCTTTGAGTCGTCATTGAACGAATTACCTGAAGCTTTTCTTGTCGTTGAAAAGGACAGAACGGTAGTTGGTTATACAATGTGCAGGATCGAATACGGCTTGTCTGTTTTTCATAAGTTCAGGATAGCTAGAAAGGGGCATATAATCTCTCTTGCGATGCTGGAACAACATCGTAGAAAAGGCTTAGGAAAAAATCTTGTCGAAGAAGCACTACAAGCATTGAAGGATAGGGGTTGCTCCGAAATCTTTCTTGAAGTGAGGGTTTCCAATTTGTCTGCCATAGAACTTTATAAAAAGTTGGACTTCAAGATAATTTCCAGGATCAGATGGTACTATAGGGATGGAGAAGATGCAAATATGATGGGGAGACTTCTTTAACATTCATAAATCTCATTAGACAACATCTAATGGTTTAAAGTACATAAATTGGGCATCAGACCTAAATGATAGTAAACATCAATGATGTTGTTTATTATCACCGTAAAATCGTTTTCTATAAAGAAATGAAGATGGCTTTTACATCCCTCATTACAATCACTAGAACCAAACCTACTCATGGGCACTACATCCATCGCCTTAATCGTCTCTCCAACGATCCTACATTCAAACCTCTTCTCCGTTTCTGCAAATATCACTGCCTTTACCGATGAGTATTCACTCTTTAGAAGGTAGTCTATATGCCAGAAGCACTTTTTGTC
>JAKLZD010000041.1 GCA_024256245.1 Candidatus Methylarchaceae archaeon HK01M | reverse complement strand
GATAAAGTCCAATGTTATTTATGTGAAAGGAGATGCCTAATAACCCCAAATGGGTTTGGTTTTTGTAAGACAAGAGTGAATATAGATGGGAGATCGTATACATTAGTTTATGGCGATGTGTCATCTATATCTTCGAACCCGATAGAGAAGAAACCTTTCTTCCACTATTGGCCAGGTAGTTACGCCCTGACAATAGGAACTTGGAGTTGTAACTTCACATGTCCTTGGTGTCAGAATTATGATATAAGTAAATCTTATCCAGATCCGTCAAAGGCCCACTTTCTGGAACCAAAAGACCTTGCTGAAATGGCGTTATCAGAGAAATGTAAAGGTGTGTCCTTCTCTTTCAATGAGCCCACATTACTCTTTGAATATGCCCTCGATGTCTTCCCTTTGGTGTGTAAAATGAACATGTATGCAAATTATGTTTCGAATGGATATATGACATTAGAGGCGTTAAGGGCTTTAAAGAATTCAGGGATGGATGCCATAAAATTCGACGTGAAAGGTAGTTTTGAGGCTGTAGAGAAATTCTGTTCAGCCGATGTAAATGTAGTTTGGAGGAATATAAATGAAGCAAAGAGGATTGGCTTATATGTCGAAGTAGTCGATCTTGTGATACCTAGAGTAAATGACGACGAACATTCCATTAGAGAACTAGCTAAGAAGCATATCAAAGAGGCAGGAGATGGCACTCCATTACACTTCACTCGCTTCTATCCAACATACAGAATGAGTGATAGACCCCAAACCTCTATAAGCACCCTTGAGAAGGCTCATGAAATAGCGAAGAAAGAAGGAGTGAAGTATGTCTATATTGGGAATGTCTCAGGACATAGGTTGGAGAATACGTATTGCCATAACTGTGGTGAAGTATTGATAAAGAGGTATGGCTTATTTATAGTAAAATATGCAGTTACACATGATAAGAGATGTCCAAAATGCAGACAAACCATACCTATCGTTGGCAATTATGTAGAATAGTCTTTGGGGATTAGATTTTTAAGGTGTCCAAGGTAACTTCCATCCAGAAGGTAGATTTCTGATTCCTCCAAATCGATGCATTCTGAAGAAAACAAAGGACCTAAAAATTGAGTTTCGCTCGTGTTTATGGCATTTCCCCCAAGTAAAGGGTTGAAAGCAGGCATGATTACTATCTTTGGATCGTAGATATCAAAGTCGAAGGCATTCCTAAAAGAATCTATAGGATCATTGTTAACTTTCATCCCTGAAAATTTAAGAAATGCTTTAGCCACCTTTCTCTTAATCCATCTCGTTTTTGCCCAAACAGGCTCAACCATTCTAAAACCATACTCTCTAAACTCAACTACAGGGTGATTGTGGGCCATAATGAGTACGTCGCAACGAAGAAGTTTGGGAGAAGGCCAAGCATGTCCGTGCATAAGTGCGATCATTTTTTTACCATCTAAGATTGGTATGCCCCTTGATGGATGAATCTTAACCTCTTTTGGTGATAAGTTTCTTAAACTTCCATCATGGTTCCCCCTGACTATCTCTAACGATCTTACTAAGTCTTTGGTTTTATCGAGGAATCGGTGGATTTCCATCCACTCTTGAGGCATAATCCTTGTGGTCCCATGTTTAATATCCCCAAGAATTATGATACTGTCTGGAGAGAAGCGATCGACGATGGATTTTAACTTATGATAAATTTTTTTAGTTTGAGATGGTATGTTTATGCCTTTTGATAAAAGTGCTCTTTCGAAGCCAAGATGTAAGTCGGCTATCAATAAAATCTTGTTTGAAGGTGTCCCCAATAGGAGGGCTGGCTCGTCAGGGACTAGCTTCAGCATTTAAGACATTTCCTTGGATTTCAAGATCAGAGGATAGATTTCATTCGTCACGTAATTTATAAAGTCGTCTTTCTCTACTCTACTGAATATCGTTACTACGCCGTCTCTCGTTACGCCTACTATGAACCCATACCCTTTTGGCTTTACAACAACATACCATACCTTTCCGTGACTGCAGTAATCATTATAGAGAGCGGTGTCTGCCAAACTCGAGCCGTAAAGGGATAATTTATTCACATTTGGTATATCGACAGCATCGAAGAAGACGACTTTCGTATCTTCAAAGTTCTGCTCATGAAAATTCTTCATCATCTCTGGATTTATCCTCGCCTCAACTATATGACCAGTAGTTATGAAAAGAATCTTACTAAGCTGATTGGCAATGCTGTTCGCTTGCAGCTTTTTCTCTAAGATGGATAAAAGTATCGTTCCTTTATGCTCAGAGAATATGAAAGGTGCTTCTAAAGTCTGAATCGTAGGGATCTTTTCTCCTCTACGGTATATATCGATAACTCTATCTTGTAAGTTGGTTCCCTGAAGGGCGCCTTCAACCATCTTTATATCAGTTATCTCCTTGATCAACTTCAATTCACGATCTTCGAATTCTATATTCTCTTCAGTCCTAAAATCCTTCAACTTTAGGGCTATAGTTTCAAGGTTGATTTCTTCTTTAACGATGAAGATTTTCCCTGTAGTTACCATCCACAAGCCTATTGATAGATTTAAGTTTAAATGTATTTAGGAAACGCCTACTTCTGAATCCCCATCTTATTAGCCCAAGCTATAGAGTCTGAAAACTTCATCACTGGAACTATATTGTTAGTGTCTCCTACTAGCCTGAGTTGCTCCATAGCTAAATTAAGCTTTGCAATATCATCCGCTTCGATAACAAAGTAAAATACGTGGCCTGGCGCGTCAATGTACCCCTCGATGAGCTTTATACCAGCCTCCTTGATCTGTGTATCAAGTTTTGTAATGAACTCTTTATCAGGTCTTACTTTTCCTCCTGGACACATTTCAGCCGTATGCCTATGAAAAACCATATATAACAAATGAATCACCTCCAAAGGTTACAATAAGTTTCATTACCTAAATATAATTTTTAATCTATCAATTCTTTTGTCTACAATTAGGAGTAATTCCATCAATGCCTCCAAGATATTTTCGGATTACAATAATAAGAAAATTTACGCTTAACCACTTTAAATAGAGGAACAATTAGAAAAATTGCAATTTTCTATTACGTTATCCTTTAGACCAAAAAAGAAGGTTACGCTAAATGGTCGATTGCTTGTCATGAGTAAAAATAGTTTAATTGAGAGCTTGATTTATTGATTTTTAACGTTAATTAAAGTCTGTTAAAAACGATTAACATAACAAAGATAAGAGGATTGGGCTGGGAGGACAAACTCTTTAAAGGTTGGATAAATGTCGGAGTTATGAAGCTTTCAGAAGGCTTGACCATCTCTGCCTGATGTGATTGCTATTTCAAACAGGTTCGATAAAGTGTGGGTCATAGAAGCAAAATCATGAGCAGGTGATCACTTCCAAACCAAAATATCATTAG